>CAJXWP010000035.1 GCA_913062625.1 uncultured Haliea sp.
CAACAAGTTCTGACCTTTCACGTACACTTGCCAATCGAACTGGTTATCACCAGAACCGGTAAAGACGACCTCTGCATTTAACAGATCATAGCCTGGCGTCGGTGTTTCGTAGGGAGCGACATTATCTTGATCATAGGCATGTATCCACAACACATTAGCCGACCAATTTTGAAGATCCCAGTCCAGCCCCAGCGCTAAACGTTTTGGCGGCTGACGGGGCACGTCGTTGTTATCGTTAAGTTCACCGTCCACGATATCGCCGAAGCTAAACACCTGCCAGTGACCAGAGCGGTTTTCCTCGAAGTCATACCGCACTTCCACCTCGCCACCAATGAATTCAGCATCCTGCTGCAACCAGAACCGAACCGGCAACCCATCGGCCTCAAGATCTGAGGCCCGCTGGTATATATAGTTATCGAACTGATCATAGAAGACAGTAGCACTTCCGGTGAAGCGACCAAACGCCACTCGAGCGCCGCCCTCAACATGCATATTCGACTCCTTGCCGAGAGAAACATCACCCACCTCGAATACCTGCGTCGCAATATGCGGTCCATTGGCATAGAGCTCTTCTACGCCCGGTGCCCGCTCAGCGAAGGATACCGTGCCGGTCAGGTCAACCGTGTCACTGACGTTCCACACTGTTCCAGCGGAAACGCTGAATGGCTGGAAGTCAGAGTCAGAGGAAGGACCTGTTGGACCCTCTTCTTCGACCAGAGTGTTAGGCACCTTGATTTTCACGTCCTCATAACGCAAACCCAGATCAACCTGCCAGTGGCCAAAGTCGCCGCGCTCAATCCAGAAAAACGCACTCGTTTTGGTATTGGTATTCGGTATAAAAGCCTCAGCACCGACAGCAGAAAAATCAAGATCGGTGTACTGCAGCCCAAAGGCACCCTCCCAAGCACCAAAGACATTGTGCTTCAGTTCAGCACGCGTATTGGTGCTGTCGCTTTCAAATACGGTGCCAACCTCAGCGCCTTCGAACTCGGTGTGCTTGTAGTTAGTATCAACAAATCGCACCTTGAACTGCTGGAAACCAGGAAATGGGTTACTGCCCGCCAATTCGGCCTCAGTGCGCTCAGCGCGAAGGCGGATAGTCACGGGGCCTTCTTCCTCTTCCTCTCCTTCACCATGATCTTCCCCGTGCTCCTCACCATGATCTTCGTCATGATCTTCGTCATGATCTTCATCATGGTCTTCATCATGACCTTCTTCATGCCCGTGTGCATGGCCAGCACCGGGAATACCATAGTCGGATTTGTATTCATTATAAGCAACACCGAAGCGCCACTCCTCACCGATCCAACTCAAGCCGATAGTGCCACCCTGATTATCTAAGAAGCTATTTTCCAGCTTTCCGTTATCATCGGATTCGTCACCGTGCTCTTCTTCTCCCTCGTGCTCACCCTCGTCATGGCCTTCCTCTTCATGCTCATCCTCATCTTCATCTTCAGGATATAGAGACGCTCTTCCGGGAATCTCATAGTCATCGGTGCGACGGTGAAACCCATCAAGATGCAATGCAAAAGCGCCTTGACCCAGGTCTAGGCGTCCAGCGGCAAATTCTTCGTTAGCGGCTGTATTACCTTGGGCGATAGCGCGTCCACTGTAGCCGTTTTCGGGAATAGCCTGCGGGATAGAGGCCGTTACCATATTGACGACACCACCGATTGCACCTGACCCGAATAATAACGTTGCGGGTCCGCGTAGGACTTCGATCTGATCTGCTAGGAAGGGTTCTACTGAGACCGCGTGATCCTGGCTTATGGAAGAGGCATCACTGACTGACAGGCTGTTGTTGAGGACACCGACGCGGGAGCCCTGCAATCCTCGAATCACCGGCCGACCGACATTTTCTCCAAAACTCGCGTTGGATAGGCCGGGCATGCGCGCCAGCGTTTCCCCCAGTGAACTTGCCAGTTGCTGACGCAGAGCCTCTCCCTGCAGCACGGTGGCCGACTGAGACAAATCGTCGGCCGCGCGATTCAGGGGGTTGGCTGTGACCAGGACTTCTTCTAAGCTTTCGTGGTTGTGCGACGCTAACGCGCCTGCCGTATCCTGCGCGACGCTATGGCTTGCACACAGGTGTCCAAAAAGCGCCATCGCGGCGCTGTATCGTATTGAAATAGACATACTTTGATTCTCTCATATTGATCACGCACCACAGGGAGTCGTGACAAAACCTAAGGTTAGAACAGTTGGGTTTTTAGGTGTTTCAAAGAGAAGCAGGCGGGGCCCGTGTGAGATAGTAATTGTGGTGGACAATCAGTACGGCGGCGACTGGCTGGGTCAGGCAAACCGAACAGGCTGCGGAAAACTGCGGCAAATCAGAATGTGCGTCCACGGCAGCAACGAGGCTGTTGCTGATTAGGCAGACTGAGCAAAGATGAGAATCGAGCGAGTGGCTGGCGGTCTGCTCGTGTGCGTTAGCAATGCCCTGCGACCCTAACAGCAGCAGTAATAATACTAAACGAAGATTACGACTTAACAAGTCTGCAAACACTTTCATTTGTTATTTTAAACATGACTTAAGTAATAGTGCAAGAAAATACGTGGCTGCGTCGTTCAAATTGCGTGCTGAATGAACGCGCAAAAACGCGCAAAAACGCGCACATGGTTTTCTATCATAAGGCGACGGTCAGATAAGCTTCACTAAACTTTAAGTAGATTTTTGGGTTTGCGTAATCCGTTTCACGACCACAGCGATACCCAATCGTACGTAATGGCCGAGCCATTGTTGTCAGCCGGCAGGTCTAACAGTGGCCCTTTTTACGGGTTGACTTAAGTCTGGGGTTCATCCGTATGCTCTGTTTTCGCCTGTTCTCCTTCTGATTCTGGCTCGTCTAGAAGTGGTATTTGGCTAGGTTCAATAACGGGATCACCGCGTTCAGTAAGTGCTGACGCCATGACTTCACCGCGCAGCTCAATATCTTTGGAACTTAATTCAAACAGCGTGTTAATGGCGTCGTCTTCATGCTGGGTGCGCATTACCGAGCGAGGAATTGATCCATCCACCCAAGCTTTGGATTTCCCCCAGTAGTGTCCGAGCTGGTTTCGAACAACAAATATGTCAGTCATGGCAGTGGTTTGTCCTCAAAAAATCCGAACATCAGTGTAAGCACTTAAAAGCGATGTTGCTAGTTTTGGTGTTATCCCAAAAGGAGGTCTTTAGCCTGGTTGATTTGTGCTGCAAGGTAGTCGTTACCACCACGGTCAGGGTGCAATTTTTGGATCAGTTTACGGTGGGCGGTGACAATGTCGTCTTTGGTGGCATCATCACTCAGACCCAGCATGGCGAGTGCTTCGCTGCGTACCATGGCGTTGCTACTTTCCGGGTTCGACTGCTGTTGTCCTGCAGAGAAACTTTCGCCCGGGAAATGCTGTTGTAAATAGCTGTCTAGTAATTGGAGTGAGTCTGCGTCTTCGCTACTGCAGTACGCGAAAAATTGCTCAAGCTGATGCCGATCTAGGTTTGTCAGGCGCCAGCCTTTAAAGGTGCCCTTGAGGATTTCTCCCTGCAATGCGCCGCTATCGTGATCCATATCCATGCGCAATAGCGCGGTCTCGACGGTAGAATTTTGTCCTGCCGCAGGCGTACTCTTATTGCGCAGATGCGCCAGCATTGGAAATAGCCGTGATAGTAGTGGCAGTCCCTGCCGCGCTGCGACTAGCAGGCCAGCGAAGGCGGCGCCAATCCAGTTCATGCGGCCGGTTGCTGCCAGAAATAGTGTTGTAACCAGAGCGATTCCCAGCCCCAGCTTGATGTATTCTGCACGGCGCTTGTGCGGAGGCATCGCTTGCGCTCGACGCAGAAGGATGTAGACGACGGCAATAATGGCTAGCAGCAATATTAGTCGGGGCACATTTTCTCTCGAGAGTTTAGATCTTGGAGCAGCAGTTGAACTGCTCTGATTTATAGGGGAAAAACCCAAAAACGGGTATGTTCGGACTGCATTTTGTGTTTCTTAGTGTAAATCTGGCCTTAGTAATGGTGCTCCGCGGAGAGGTGGAATAAACGTTGGTTCCCGCATTATAACCAAAAACGGAGTAGGTGTAATGGGCACTCCCAACTCTGCGGGGCGCGTTGTTAAGGCGATGTCAATGTGAGGTCGCGATGGCTGAGACTGAACCGATAGTAGTGCGAGCTTGCTTGCATAAGAAAAATAACATCTAGACGGAATCTGTGACTCTGATAAGTATTCGCTACCTATTTTAACCATGACGTTGATTTTTCGGTTCCCTCAATTTACCGATGGCCAGGCCAAGGCTGCTTGTGATGGTGGCGAACGCTCCGATTCCAACCGGCATGAGTCCGAAGGAAACGATGCGGCCGGCCGCAGTGACTGGCATAGCGTCGCCGTGTCGGACGGTCGATATGGCGACGACCGCCCAACACAGAATTCCTTCCGGGGCGTCGAGAGTGACTTTTCCGCGATGGCTAACGGCAGGTAAGGCCTTGTCTCGGCCCAGAGTGCGCCGATACAACTGCCGACAAAAATGACGACGCTGAAGAGTAGGCCGCATTTCGTGACTTGCGGAGGGTATACCGCTTAGCTCGAGTAACGCGAGCGCGAACGCGACGATGACAAGAGAGGCCAACAGGAGATCTGAAAGGGATACGGTGGGCAGGCTCTCTAAAGCAAACGCGTGTCACCGCTAAAAACCAATGAATAACTGAGTCTATATCCTTATACCTTCAACGGAATAACGGAATAACGGAATGATTGGCTATTTCATGGTCGCTCCCTGAATCTGGGTTGTTATGTTATGGTGCTGTCGGATTTTCAATTTGGATACAATGATATGGATAATGTTATTACTACTGCTTCAGGTTTGAAGTATGAAATTCTGGAGAGCGGCACCGGGGCAACTCCTGGACCCACCGATACTGTGAGCGCGCACTATCATGGAACATTCGAGGATGGAAGAGTCTTCGATAGTTCTGTTGAGCGTGGCCAGCCCATTGATTTACCTGTGAACGGTGTTATTGCTGGATGGACTGAAGCGTTACAGATGATGAAGGAAGGTGACAAATGGCGACTTATTGTCAGTCCCGAGCTTGGCTACGGAGCCAGTGGCTCTGGACCAATTCCGGGCGATACAACACTGGTATTTGAAGTGGAGTTGATTGCTGTCCGCTAGACAGGGTTTAAACTAACCTCTGAGAGGAACTGAAGTTGCCTCATGGGGGAGTGGATTGTTTGGTATCAAGGTGGTTGATACTGTGCAGCGCTGCGGGTAGCTGGGAGTCACTGTCAGATGACATGTTCCGGAATGATCATGCTCGGTACCAGCGATGCGCTTAAGTGAATCGGCGTGCTGCCGACCTGCGCTTTCCATAGGCCCGAGCCCAGGGATTAGCGGTGATGCCGTGACCAACGATGCTGAGAATAACAGTGCACACGACCGTCATGGCGAGGGAGCCGCTATCTGGTAACTCGCTGTTCACCACCATGACGGCAAACACAATACTCGCCAGCCCTCGTGGCCCAAACCAGCCGATAAACAGTTTTCCTTCGGTATCGATACCACTGCCTGCCAAGCATAAGAACACCGGCAACATGCGAATGACTGTGAGGCTCATAAACGAGTAAAGCAGGATAGTCCAGCTGAAGTTGCCCAGCGCCTGCCACACTACCGCAGAGCCGAAAATAACCCACGTAATCAGCGCAAGCGTATCGCCCGCCCCCTCTGAAGCGAGTAGGTATTCCTCTTTCACTGCTGTGGAAAGATGCTTGTCCATAAATGCCATCAGGAGACCGCCGCTGAAGGCTGCGATGAAGCCACTGCCTCCGAGTTGCTGGGCGACAGCAAAGCAACTCAATGCAAGCGCAAAAATCGGTATCTGTGTCCAAGTTTTGGTCAGCCATTGCCTGTGTCTGGCAAACTTCAAAAGGCGGACTGCAATAAAAGTTAGTACCAATCCGACGATGAGACCGATGCCAATTTGCTCAACGACCAGTTTTGCTGCCAGCGGAAGTGGCGTTATATCACCTGTCATGTCCAGAGCCAGTGCTAGAAAAAGTAGTAAGACCGGCACACAGATACCGTCATTAAGGCCGCTTTCCACGTTGAGGCTCTGGCGGATTTCATCGGGAACGGCTTCGTTGGTGATGACGGCTTTGCCTAAAGCTGCATCGGTTGGAGCGAGCATGGTTGCTAAAAGTGCAATCGCGAATAAAGACGGATGATCAATGAGCACAGTTCCAACCGCGAAGCCCAGCGCAATAGTGAGTGGCAACCCAATTAATAGTAGCCTTGCCGGTACTCCAGTGGTGTTCTTTAGCACCCTGACATCTGCGCCGGCTGCATCCGTGAACAGCACCATGGCGAGTGTCACTTCAGCGAGACTACGAATGAGTTCCCGGTCTGCGTCCCAATCGAGCAGGGCAAAACCCGCGGGACCGATCAGTATCCCGAAGCAGGTAAATACAATGGGGCCGCTGATCCTGCTGCGCTCAACCGCGCCGGCCACCGAACTGTAGACCATTATGAACAGAGCAAGTACTGCGATAGTTTCATACATGTTTACTAGGCAACTCCCTTTCAGCTAGCGATCGCGCTCACGCCTTGTCGCGTCAGCTGGCATATCGCCCAAATGTCCAATGGGGCTTTAGGCTGTCTTGCCGCCCCTTATGAATCAAAGCAGCCAGCCGCTCGAGTGATCCCGGCGCCGATATTGCCAGTGCAAATACGCCGATACAAGCCTTTCGAGTGGCGGATAATGTGATTGTTGTCTATTAGGCGAAGGTTCTTAATCTTGGCTCGGGACAGGGCTATTGATGTCTGCTCTTTTATCTTGGATACACGTTAGAGTACAACATACCACAGGACGGAACGGGACGGGACAGGACGGGACGGGACAGGACAGGACAGACTCGTAGTTCATAATGTTGATGTAAAAGGGCTTTGAGACACTGCTAAATGACTTTTAGGGTTTCAGCTGCTGGAGCAATAGTTTGGCACTGTCACTGCCATGTGCTTCAAGTGCCGTGCGTCCGCCGGTGGCAAAACTAGCCACGGCACCCAGCAAGCCTGCAAGTAAATCGGCGCTGTTGCTGTCGAAACGGGCGTAGGCGCCGCCGCTAAGCTTAGCCATGGTGCGAAGGGTTTGCTCTACCTGACGATCGCTGCCTTCCTGAAAAAGGAACAGAGGCAGTTTCAGGATCCCGCACTGGCCAGCCAGGTCGCATAGATTGTCAGGGTTTTCCTCCATCGCATCGCCGATGAACACTAGAGCGCGCACCGCTGCCTTACGGTGTTCACTAACGGCATGGTTCAGCAGTCGCGCGATCTGGGTCCGGCCGCCTTCGCACTGAACTAGGCCCATTAATCTTGCGAGTTCGGCGCTGTCTGTTAACCAGCGACTGGCGCGGAACTCACCAAAGCCCCGGAAATAGCAGAGCTGTACGGCGAGTGTTGTGACCTTACCGCTGACGTGAAACATTTCTTGCTGTAATTGGCGGGCGCGATTCCAAGTGGGCTGGCGGCTGGCGGTGGCGTCAACGGCAAACAGCAATCGCGGTTGTTTGTCGACGAACTGGGTGATGGCTCGGCTTTTTTGCAGGAACTGCGAGATTTCTTGCGAAGAGGACCGGCGAGCAGGTGGTTTAGTCATAGTAATGTCATAGCCTGTTTCGAATGTGCACAATAGCGATTGACGAGTGAAAGGTGGCTAACAAAACTGAAAGCAAGATGTTCCCAGCGCCTGAACCGGAAATAACTTCTCTGCTGTGGGAAAGGCGCTGTCGCGCTCGACATTTTACCTTATCAAAAGGCATAGACCAACACCATGCGGCCGTGCCTGCCAGAGGGCGCAGCGCTCAGATGCCGCAAGCATCTTGGTGGTCATCGCCGCGCTGTGCGCCTAAGAGTTTCAACGCGGCTAGAGTAGCTACATGGGTAAGGGTCACGACCTGAGGGCAGCCGCCACTTCCGTTGGGAGTCTGCTACCAAATCAGTGGGCAGCTACCCCCACGACATGCCGTTTATACGCCCTATACTTTTTGATGGCTTGGTTCGCGAACGGCTGTGTAAAGAATGTCGCACTCCGTTTAGCTGTAAATTATCCTGTGAAGTCTCTTAGCATCTTTTTGATTTCCATGACGTGCAGCTCTTCTTGGCCGATCATTGTGCGTGCGTACTCTTCTAGATAGACACTGCGGTCAGTAACGATGGCTAGCAGGTCAGCATAAAGCGTTAATGCATGACGCTCATGCTCTAAGCTTTCTGTGAGCACATCGCGCATGGTATGTTTGCCGCTTTCCTCAAGCGCGTCAATCGAGAGGCTTGGGTGTCCTTCAAGACCTGTAAGAATTTCACCCGCTTGTTGTGCATGTGCGAGAGATTCAGCGGCTTGGGCTTGCATGAAGTCTACAATGGGCAAGCGATAAGGGCCGGTGACCATCAGCGCGTAGTGTGTGTAACGAACCACGCCGGCCAGTTCGGCCTTCATGATTTTATTAAGCTTATCGCATGCGTCTTGAATATCTAATTCTTTCATAACTTTATTCCTGTCATAGCGTGGGAGCATTGTAGGTCAATCGTTCAGTCGTTGTTAATGTTGTTTGTGTATTTTTTATCTCAAAATGGGCGTGAAAATGCTTTTTAAAGCGAGAGAGCAAAGCGCCGACATCTTTCAGATGTTGGGGCGTTTTAACCCCCTGTGCTTGACGCTATAAGGGCTGAGGCCATCACCCATTGTCAGGGCGCCAAAAGGTTGGCCGCTAGTGAGTATCCGAAACTTTCGCAAAGGCTGCGTATGCTTGCTCGGACACCACAGTACACAGAGGCTCCTTTGGGACTGTTTTGCAAGGAGACGCCGCTACCCCTAGCGTTTTAGTTTGGCAATGACGAAACAAGCATAAACTAACCTTTCTTGCTATCTGTGATGCTCGTATGGCGAAGGATACTGCGAGAGGGCTGAGAGGCGTGTGCACGCTCATGTGTCTCAGTGGGACAAAATTTAGCACCCCAGAGGCATCGAGCCGTGCATGGCATTGATACTGATATTGATCTAACGGGTTTTAACAGTGTGCAGTCCAAACCACGAGGCTTCAGTCTTTGGAAGTAGGATCTAGTTTGCTTATCTGCTCTAGTTTGTCTAGGTCGTGACAGCGCTTGGCCAGCTCAGCGATAACCTCCGATAGCTCATCACCGCTGAGCCCATCGGTGGACGACGTCTCTGCCAGCTGCCAGAGTTTCCGGCTGGATAGCTGCTCTGCATTAATTTTATGTGTATTCATGGTTCCTTACCGTTCTATGTGCTGTCTCGTGCTCAAAATGCCCGGGACACCCCTGAAGTATTGGACAACCGGGGGTGATCGTAGTGCGTATTTATGGCAATGTCGGTAAAATCTTAGTTATGATCTTTCCAATTGACCCAATATCTTACACTGAGGGAGCCTTAAAAGGAAAGGGGGCCGCTCGTTCAAAGTTGGGCCCGTCCAACACTGGAGGTTCTCCGGCACTCCAATGTGGCAGGTGGAATTTCGCGATGTGCCGGATACCTGGAGGCTCAATAAAGGGCACCTGGCAATCCTCCATGGTGATCAACTGTACCTGCATCTCGTCGGCGTCGAAGCTGGCTAGGCCATAGCCATTGGCAGTTGTATCTACATATTGCAGGCCGGGATTGGCGCTATTGGGGCCCAGCCAGTCGGTCAGCGTATCGAACCCGGTTTTGCCATATGCGAAGGCGGCAAGCACGCCTGATAGCATGGAGACGTTCCACACAGGCTCTGTTCCGTTCTCTGTCTCGCGATAGACCAACGGACCAAAGCCGGCGTGATCCTCTTTTGCCACGGCAATTAAGTCCTCAAAAAGTGGCGAGGAACTGATGCCGGCGACGTTGAAATCCACAGCGACTGCGGGCGCATCTGCCGCTGTGGTCGATTGGCGAATAGTCCCAGCCCCTTGCATGTGGTGATCGCCTGATAGCGATACTAGTCCGGACAAATTTTCATCCTCGAGATAACGCATCAACACGCTCAACTCAAAAGGATAGCCTGCCCAGCCGTCAATATTGAAAACGCTATCGTGATACCCGGCAAAGGGGAGGGTAGACATGTCTAATCGCATAGGCAGTAGAGGCATGGCGTTGCCCCAAAGTTTCCATGGGGCAGTGGAGGTCTTGATGGCCTCCAAAAACCAGTCCCGTTGTTCAAGCCCCAGCATGCTGCCGGGGGCACGGTGCTGTGCCGGATTGGGGACCGTGCCATCCCCGAAGGGAAGCGTCTTGGGCGGGTTGCCCTCATTATAAGCACTGCCGGCATCGGCAATGGAGACTAATTCGACAGGATCCAGTGGCAGTTCCATTGACGCCGAAAGGCCGTGCGGAAGGCAGGGCGCGCTGCGATAGCTGCGGGTATCGGTAAGTACTATGTCGACGTATTTGCCCCAGCTTAGTTTTCGGTAGATGCGCAAGCTATTAAGAGCGGCCTGATTCTGGATGGCCTCATCTTTCCCCAATACCTGTGGTTCAAAATCGTGGGCAGGCTGTGTTTTAAGTTCATTCAACACAGCCGGAATAAATTCGAACCAGGCTTGGTTGGCATCCATTTTTCGCTGCGCCTGAAGGACGGGCGCGTCATCATAAGTTGAAAAGCCTTGGAAGTTGTCATTGGCAAACTCATGGTCGTCCCAGATGCAGATAAATGGCCAGTTTGCGCGCGCTTCCTGTAAGTGAGGATCACTCAAGTAGGTCTTATAGAGGTGACGGTAGTCAGCGAGTGAAACGGCATATCGATTTTTGTCTGTGGTGACACCATTTGGAAATGGCGGTACTATCCTAGACAGTGCAGTACCGTTCAAGCGCTCCTTCCAGCAACGCTCGTAAATGAAATCTCCTAGGTGCAAAACAAACTGCAGCTGGTCAGCGGTGTCAGCGGCACGATCCTCTTTCAGCATGCGCGCCCAGCTACCGTAGTAGCCCTGTTCAAAACTCTGGCAGCTAACGAAGGCCAGATTTACCTTACTTGGCTGTCCCTGCGCAGGCGCGGTGCGAGTGCGCCCAGTGCGAGACAAGGATTTGTCGGCACCAATAAAACGGTAGTAGTAGTGCGTGTCCGGTGCGAGTCCGTCGATATAAGTGCGCACTGTGTAGTCGCTGTCGGCATCAGTCTGGATGTTTTCTTGCAGCAGAAGCGCGGAAAAATCGCGGTTGGAACTGACCTGCAACAACAGGTGCACCGGGGCATTGGTCTCTGCTGCGGGAACCGCCCGGGTCCACAACATAATCCCGTCGGGTTGAGGGTCGCCCGACGCAACGCCTTGTGGAAACTCCAGCATCGGAGCATCCGACGGCAGTTGTGCCGATACCGCCGCACCCGGGGCAAGGGTTAAAAAAAATGTGCTGCTAGAGAGTAGCCCCAACATATTTCTGCGCGTAATCGGCATTACAATCGGTTCTTTTAATCGGAAAACCGCTACTTTACATTATTTATCGCTATACTTGGAACCCATGAAACTTTTCGATATTCGCAGGAAACACCGCATGCCAACGCCGGAAACAGCACTTCCCGGTCGGGCCGAAGCAATGCCCGTCCCACAAGCCCACTATGTTAACGGTAATCCACTGCGGGGCCCGTTTCCCGCGCACTTGCAACAGATAGTGTTTGGCATGGGCTGTTTTTGGGGTGCAGAGCGCATATTCTGGCCGTTGGAGGGGGTGTTTTCTACGGCTGTCGGCTACGCGGCAGGCTTGACACCCAATCCCACGTATCAGGAGGTCTGCAGCGGACGCACCGGGCATAACGAAGTCGTGTTGGTGGTCTTCGATCCCACACAGGTGAGCGTGGAAAAATTGCTCAAGACGTTCTGGGAAGGGCACAACCCCACGCAGGGCATGCGTCAGGGTAACGATATGGGCACTCAGTATCGCTCTGGTATTTATATTTCCGATGACGCCCAGAAATCGTTGGCTGCCGCGTCCCAAGAATCTTTTCAGCAGGCGCTGGACGCAGCGGGGTACGGGGCTATCACCACCGAGATCGAGTCGATCCCAGAATTTTATTACGCCGAGGACTATCATCAGCAGTATCTGGCCAAAAACATCAATGGCTATTGTGGGTTGGGCGGCACCGGTGTGGCCTGTCCCGCAAGCTTGCCGATCGAGTAAATTGCCGATATTTCTTGTTTGTAAGCAGCGCTACTGCCGCGCATCCTTGATAAAGCCTCATAAAAAAAGCCCGGAATGATCTGACCATTCCGGGCTTTCATCTGTTCGTAAACCTACCAGTTATAGGCCGCTTCTATGCCGTAAGTGCGCGGCAGACTATACACCGTACCTGCAGTTGAAGTGACATCTACTAATGGCGTGCCACCCTGCACATATCTGTCATCTGTGAGGTTATCGCCGAAGCCTGTTACTCTCCAGTTCATGTCCGGTGAGTTCCAGGTCAGGCGAGCGGAGAGATTCTCCTGGTCCACTTTGTAAACACCAGAGAGACAACTGGACGCGTCAAAACAGTTCTGCAGATTGGTGCGGTAGGACCACGAAATCATCGGGATCACCGAGCCGTAGTTCGTCTCAAAGGTGTATTGTGCCGCTAGATAAAAAATACTGTCGGGAAGACGGGGCAGATCCTCGTCTGATCGATCGATTGGGCAATTATTTAGCAGTGTACCGCTAACGTCAATTTGGGTGCATCCTTCTGGCGCCGGCAATCCGTTCGAGCTACTGATTATTTCGTCGTCATATTTTTCTATGTCCCCATCGTTGAAGGTCACGTTGGCAGTGAGTTGTAGGTTATCAATAGGGAGTACAACGGCCTCAATTTCAATGCCCGCGATGTAGGAAGACTCAGCGTTAATGAGCGCGCCAGCGATACGACCCTCGGGGCTGATGCGTATTGTCGTTAACTGACGATCTGTATAGTCGGTATAAAATATCGCAGTATTGACGCGTAATTTACGCTCCCAGGCGTCCATCTTAAAACCGATCTCATAGTTCCAGACCTCTTCAGGATCCCAGTCCCCGATTAAGCCTGTGACAGTGTCGACCGTATCGGTAACACCGCCGGAGAGAAAGCCGTTGGCGACTGTAAAGTACGCGTTACCGAAATCCATAAAGCCGACACCGTCGAAGGTGCGCTGAATACTGGCCATCGGAGTGAGCTTGGTCTCGTCAATATCCCGCTTCTGATCAGCAAGGGGGTCAGGCAGACCCGTAACTGGGTCAATTGCCACTACGTAACCATGGTTCTTGTTGAATGTCTCGTAGCCACTGGGAAAGTCATAAAAAGTATTAAATAAGTTCACGGCATCTCCGGTTGTCGCCAGAGTACTGACATCCGGTACACGGAATGTGCGTGTTAGCTCGCGCTTTTCCCAGGTATAGCGTGCGCCGAGGGTCATGGTCCAGTATTCATCAAAATGCCAATCAGCCTGGCCAAAAGCAGAGGCCGAGTTGTTTTCGGCCTCTAATTTAGTCAGGTTGCTGAGGTAAAAATTGACATCTTGGCCGAGACCAAGTGGGTTAAAGAACAGAGTAGGCGAGGAAGCAGCGCCCTTGTCTGTTTTCTCTGTAAAACCGAACATGCCGACGACGTAATCCAGCTTGTCGTCAAAGGCGCTACCCAGTAACTGGAATTCCTGACTGTATGAGTCAGTATTGCGCTGTTCCGCTCCATTGCCCGCAAAATTGGTGCGCCCAAGCAGCGCGATACCAATCGCATCAAGCTCATTGACCTCACCGCCCTCGGTATTACGTATCGCCGAGATGCTCTTAAAGTTCATCGTGTCAGTGACTTCCCAGTCGACGGTTAGCGCTAGAGTATTGACCTCAGACTTATACTCATTGGGTTGCTCGTTGGCCATAATTTTGTCTATGCCGAGATTCTCATTTTCCGCGCACCAGTCTTCGATTGAAAGACCTGTGGAAGGTATGACGAGGGCTGCGTTTTGCAAATCTCCCTGCCAACCCGTGCCGGGTATGTCAGGAACCACGACGCAGTTCTGCCCGCGGGCTGCTTGATCGGTTTTGCCGTAGTTATAGTTTAAGTCCAGAATTAAATCGTCAGCGGCTAACCAGCGCAACTGTGCCTGCCCGCCGTAACGATTGACATCGTTGTACTCGCCCTCATAGAAAGCGTCATTACCCAGCGCCTGCTCAGGTAATCCGTCTGGGATGACGCTTTGTACATAACCGTCATTTTTGCTCTGATACAACGAAAAGCGCGACATTAACGTGTCGGCTATCAGCGGCACATTCACCGTGACTTTGCTGTCAATTTTGTTGTAGTTACCGAGACGCACTAATGCGTTGCCACCAAACTCTTCTTCGGGCCGATTCGTCGCATATAAAATCGCGCCGCCTGTTGTATTCTTACCGAACAGCGTGCCCTGAGGTCCACGCAACACTTGTACACTTTGCACGTCGACGTTATCGACAATGGCGCCATCGGTGCGAGACACATAGACACTATCGACATAAATACCCACGCCAGAATCATAGTTTACCCCAGTGTTACGAGCCCCGATGCCGCGGATAAATACACTGCCCGCTCCGGTCGTGCCGTTACCGGCGTACATATCGACGTTGGGAACGACTTTTGTGAGGTCTGAAATATTCGTCAGCCCCAGCTCTTCCAGGCTCTGACCGGTAAACGCAGACACTGCGACCGGTGTTTCCTGAAGCGATTCCTCGCGCTTTCGGGCGGTGACGACAACTTCTTCTAGCACCGCCTGAGCCAGGGCAACCGTAGGAATGAACCCCACGGAGGTTACCGCTAAAGCTGCGGACAGCTGTATTGCTAAGACACGTTTACGAATTATCATTGCGTTACCTATTACTTGTTATCGTTGGTCCGAAGTTATCATCCTAAAACATGCAAATCTAGGGGTACGGATACTTTCTTCAGCCCCTATTGGCCAAATAGGGCTCTGGTTCATCCTTTTGGGTGATGCGGAAGTGCGTTGGTGCCAAGCACACCGCCAGCGGGCCGACGCCTGTAAAACCTGTAACTTGCAAATATCAGACGGCTACGTCCAAAATAGTGGCTGCGCTATGACGCTTAGAATAGCCTGCCCAGTAGACTGGAAACTGCATTTTCGACACGCAGGATACGCGGGCCGAGAGACACGACTTTGCATCCCGCACGTTGAAGCTTGCCTACCTCATAAGGGATGAAGCCGCCTTCGGGCCCTATCACCAGCAATATTTCGCCGCTGATGTGTCGCGGGCATGGAGCATACTCTCCCGGGTGCGCTAGCAGGGCTTGTCTGCCTTTGATTATGCCGGGCAAGTCGTCCTCTACGAAAGGTTTGAAGGCCGTATGATGATGCACTAGGGGCACCTGTGTGTCCCGCGATTGCTCCAGCCCCAGCAATAGGTATTCCCGCACAGTGTCTGGTTTCAGTACGGGGCTTTGCCAGTAACTTTTTTCCACGCGGTAGCTGTTGATCAGGTGTAACTCGGATACACCCAATTCAGCAATGGTACGCAGGATGCGCCGCAGCATTTTAGGGCGCGGCAGGGCCAGCACTAGTCTCAGAGGCAATTTTTTTGGCGGTGACTGGTCGAGTGAAATAGACAGGCTAGCGAGCGTATCGTTAATTTCGAGAATTTTGCCTGTACCTATTAAACCATTAATTTCACCGACACGCAGGATATCGCCACTGTTGGCGCGGTGTACCTCTCGCAGGTGCTGCAGGCGGCGCCCGCGCAGAGCGATTGTGCTCGGCGCAACGCGATCGCCATCGGTGAACAGTATCAGGTTCAACGTGTGGCTAACCTGCCCACAAATCGTAGTCGTCAGCAGCGGTAACCTCGGCCTCTACAAAGTCTCCGGGGCTCAGTTCAATTGCGCCTTCTAAGAACACCTTGCCATCAATTTCAGGGGCATCTGCACTCGAGCGACCTATGGCGCCGTCCGCGTCAACTTCATCAATCAAAATTTCGATTGTTTTACCTATTTTTGTCTGTAGTTTTGCCGCACTGATTTCCTGTTGCAAGGCCATAAAACGCTCCCAGCGCTCCTGCTTCAGCTCATCCGCTACGGGGTTGGGTAAATCATTGGCTTTTGCACCCTTAACGGGGGAATACTGAAAACAGCCCACGCGATCGAGTTGAGCCTCGCCAATAAAGTCGAGCAATACATCAAAGTCATTCTCGGTTTCTCCCGGAAATCCCACAATAAACGTACTGCGCAGCGTGATATCTGGACACATTTCACGCCATGCCGTGATGCGTTCCAAGGATTTTTCCGCAGCAGCCGGGCGCTGCATACGCTTGAGCACCGCAGGGCTGCCATGCTGAAAAGGGACATCGAGGTAAGGCAGTATTTTGCCTTCGGCCATGAGCGGGATGATCTTGTCGACATGAGGGTAAGGATAGACGTAATGCAGACGCACCCAGATACCGAACTCGCCCAGCGCCTCGCACAATTCTTGCATTCGCGTTTTTAGGGGACGACCGTTCCAGAATCCCGTGCGGTACTTTGTATCGACCCCATAAGCACTGGTGTCTTGGGAGATGACCAGCAATTCCCTCACGCCAGCGCGCACCAGGCGTTCGGCTTCCTCCATGACATCGCCAATGGGCCGGCTGACGAGATCGCCGCGCATATCAGGGATGATACAAAAACTGCAACGATGATTGCAGCCTTCCGAAATCTTAAGATAGGCATAGTGACGTGGGGTGAGTTTGACACCCTGAGGTGGCACGAGATCGGCGAAGGGATCATGTGTTGGTGTGTACGGTAGATAGCTGTGCACCGCGCTAACCACCTCTTCGTAAGCAGCTGGCCCCGTGACGCTGAGCACTTTGGGGTGCAATTCCATGATGGATTGCGCATCAGTACCTTTACCCATGCAGCCAGTGACGATGACCCGCCCATTTTTGCTGATGGCCTCGCCGATAGTATCCAACGACTCCTGTTTTGCGCTGTCGATGAACCCGCAAGTGTTCACCACCACGACATCTGCTCCCTCGTAAGTGGGCACAATATCGTAGCCATCCATCTTCAGCTGCGTGAGAATACGTTCGGAGTCGACCAATGCTTTTGGGCATCCTAGGCTAATAAAGCCTATACTTTTTTTAATTGAATCGGTCATTTTTTGCTCAATTCTGTGATTTTACTGCTGGTTGCAGCTTGCTCGCCCTGCGTGAAAGGCCTACGCCGAACACGTTGCCAACGTGAACTGGCGGCGATAATACCCGAAGCAGTCTCAATATTCAGTCGAAACTGCGCGAGATATAGTCAGTGCCGGGTCTCGAGACTGATGTAGGACTGATTCGCTGTCATGGCGCATGGAATTTCCTATTGGGAAATACCGCGGTTTTTCCTAGGACCTCAAAACGGTTGGATCTCGGTCACTTCATAAAATGTAACTTCCATCGAGGCCGGAGGGTGAGCCCCTATCACATTCTGGAACTTCGCCATATGTGAGGTTGCCATGTGCGCCTTGAGCGCCTCGACGCTGTGCCATTTTTCGGTTATTCGCAGCATATTGGGGTCGTTTAATTCCACGCTGAAGGTGTAGTCATCACAGCCAGTCTCCTCCCTACTCGCCACTTCCATTGTGTGGATTGCGCTCTGCAGCGCAGCGATGTCCTGCGGTTTACTGGTTATAACGGCGTTGACCACGATCATTCTCTGTTCCTTGTATCTAGGTTGGCTTGCGATATCTCTGCGTTCTAACAGCGCCTTTTCATAGGCCTACGGAGGTGTCCGGGCGGTACCAGATGGGGGAGGACCAGGCACGCTCCTGCAGCGTTTTGTGCAGGTCTGAGCGCGGTTTTTCATCCGCGCGGATGGCATCCCAGGTCGACCAGCGGCAGGTGGGATTTTCCAGCACTCGTACGTAGTAAAAAGCCTCCTGACCTGGATCAAAATCAGGGTCGCGCCAGAACGCCTTGAGTTCGCTGGCTCCGGTGTTGCCGGTGGTGGAGCAGTCATTCATGTTGACGCTCGCGCCATTGTCGGGGCAGCGCGCAGTCTTTGGGTCGACCTTCAGTCCGTTCGAGCACGCAACATCGTAGATGCGCTCTTGGTGTTGACCATCATCCAGATAGCCTTTAATAATTTGCACACGCTGCAAGGCAGTGCCGATAGGGTCAGCCGCAGCCCACACCAGAAATTGGGGTATCTGGTCGCCGTTAGCGAGTAGGTCGCTGCCCATTGTGACGCCTTGTTGATAGGCAAATGCTGTGAGCTGTGGGCTTTGCAGTAAATCTGGGTCGAAGTCATAGCTGGAAAAAAAGCGCACCTTGATGCGCGGGCCGCTGGTGGCGAACGTTTCCTTGCGACGGAACGCTTGATAAATCGATTCGCGCGTATTCTCCTCCGCCCAGACACCAGCCAACCCGGAAGCCGACCAGAATTCAAAGCCAGAGCTGGCCAGGTAATCCCTGCCATCGACCTCTGTGACCAAACCCGGTTCCATGTATTTGATCGCGGTACCGTAAAGGAAGGATGCCGGAATAGAGCCGCGTAGTTCAGGAGTACCGTCTAGCATGCCAGCCTTGGAAAAGAAGGTTTCTTCATCTTCAGAGCTTGCGGCATCGTGGGTGTCACTGGAACCGATTAGACCAAACTTGTAGGGGTTAATTACGCCGCCGGCCTGCAGCTGCAGGCCGCGCAGATAGGCATCACGCACGTAGCTGCCCGCAGGTTCGCTATAGAGTTTGGTGGCAACACGATAGGGGGTGATCTCAAAGTCTGCCCATTCGTCATTCGGTGACAACAGAGGGTGGGTGTCTGAAGTGCCCTTGATCTGTGTGATTTCTACCAGCGGTTCATTGCGTTGGCGTTGCTCTGCGTAATCACTATTAATGGGACTTCCTGCCCAGTTGGTTAACGTGAACATCTGGCCATTGGAGCCGTTAGAGTTATGGGGAATGGCTAAGCTTTCTACCCCCTGGTCGCGAAGTCCATCCATCCACTGCCATAGACCCTCTGGGTTTTGCGAGTTGAAGCGCGAGAAGGGAACGGCGGGTAAGCGTGCGCTGTCACGAAATATCACATTGCGATGCAGGTTGCCCTGATCATCGCTGGACGAGGTGTATTCGAAGGCTGCAAACGTGGTAAAGCTGCCGGGCAAATAAGCGTCATTCGCCGCTCGGATGGTATCAAGCCACGCTGACTTGGTTACGGCCTCCGCCATCGGTGCGTCGATCGTGCCATCAAGCAGGCCGCCCAGCACACCGGGGATGAAGGTGCCAAAGGCTTGTCCGCGGGAGAGCAGGCTGAGAATGTTCATGTTGTTCGGTGCGTTTATGTCATGCAGAGGCTCTGCCACGTCATAACGTGAGAACTCGCTGCTGGTGTCTGCAGCCTCTTTTACCAAGCCCATCAGCATCGCATGATCAGTCACGGCGTAAAAATCCAAGGGTTGTTGCAGTTGCACCTGGTAGCCGCTGGGGTGGTCCAGTGCCTCCCCCCTGGCATAGCGGTAGGCATCATCAGGGGTGCTTACGGTGCCAAAAACATAGGCATCAAACGAGTAAGCCGTGTGCACGTGCAGGTCGCCAAAGTAGGCATTGCGATCGGGGTTCGGCGCGGCTCGCAGTGTCACAATCTCGTTGTTAGTCGGCAGCAGCGCATTGGCTCCGCGTGCTGTGCCAGCCAGCCCTTTTCTTTCATTCGTTTGCATATCGTTGAGAGAATTTTCTGAATCATAGCAAGCACATAAAGCAAGCGTTACACAGCCTGTGATCAGGACTTTTCTATACGTCATTTTTTTATCCTTAATAGTGTCGCGCTGCTCGGTAGTAGTTTGCAAGCTGTCGATAGTTTAGCACTAACCTCTGCGATCTCCCTGTGCCTTTTTTGCGAGTTTTGGCAGGTCTAAATATTGGCTTAGCGAACGTTCCATTGGCATCTGCGCTGAGTCTTTATCTTGATGGCGAGTCGGCGTGTTAGATTGGGCGTGTTGAGATTGGTCGATGGTTTGCGTCTGTGGCCTGGTTTGGCTTCAGTGAACGTCACTATGGCGATGTTTGCGACATTTTAAATGGCTTGGAATTAATGCTGTTTTACAGCGCAGGGATAACGCCGGGGTGAGTGCAATGTTGATCGAATTAGGAGAGCTATTGTCAGGGCATAACGCGGTGGTGTTTGACTGCCGCTTTTCTCTGACAGACCCGCTGGAAGGTCGGACCTTGTACCAGCAGGGCCATGTTCCTGGCGCCCACTATTTGAATCTGAACGACGATTTGGCAGGGCTGCAGGCGGGCCATGGTGGTCGACATCCGTTACCTGACCCGGCCACCTTTGCTGCTACACTGTCTCGCTTTGGGGTGGGAGCGGACACGGCGGTTATTGCCTATGATGACTCTCGCCTGGCCTTTGCTGCTCGGTTATGGTGGCTAATGCGCGCACTGGGATATAGGCCGCCACGTATTCTTAATGCCGGGTATGGCGGGTTTCTTGAGGCAGGAGGGCTGCCCGAAACACAGTTATCTGAGCCACAGTCCTGTGCATCACCTGTAGCAGTAAACTTTAGTGGCTATTGTGATATTGAGAGTTTGCGCGAGGCTCAAAGTCGCACGGCATTGCTGGTGGACTCTCGGGAGTCGCGACGTTACGAAGGATGGGAGGAGCCCATTGATCCCGTTGCCGGACATATTCCGGGTGCCATTAATCGCCCCTGGCAGAGTGTGACGGACAGCAAGGGAATAGTGTTGGATGAAGCAAGGTTAAAGGCACACTGGGGAGACGCGCTGAATGCTGAGGAGCTTGTTGTTTACTGCGGCTCTGGAGTGACTGCTTGCGTTAATCTGTTTTCGTTGGCGCTTGTAGGAAGAAACAATGTCACCTTGTACCCCGGTGGTTGGAGTGATTGGTGTACTTATTTGTAATCAATGCCGAAGGACGATATGCAAAAGCTAAAACATGAAGCTGAATTGGTGATCCATGCCCTGCGTGTCGGCGCGGTGTATGCTAAAAAACGCGGTGTGGGCCAATTCGAGGAAACGGACTCAGCAAAAGAAAAAGTTACCTACCTTTATCGCCTCCTGGTGCACGATAAGCTTATTCAGCCTCTTGCCAAGGGTCAGGACAGTGAGCCCAATATGAAGCATAAATTGGCCTTGTGGATGTTCAGGCAGCTACCCTCCGATCATCCACTGGTGCTGTAATGGGTTTAAAAGTCGGGGGGACAGTCGCCACGCAGCCATTTTCCGCTGGTGGGGTGGGTGAATTCCAGCACGCTGGCATTGAGCATCAGCCGATCAGCCATGTTCAATGCCGTCGTATGAGCGTACATATCGCAGCCCAGGATGGGGTGCCCTAGCTCTCGCATGTGGATGCGCAGCTGGTGCGAACGCCCGGTCACTGGCTTCAGTAACATTCTGGTGCGATCGTTGCCGCGTTCCAAGACCTCATAGTGGGTTAGGGCGGATCTACCGCGTTCATGACAGATCTTTTGCAGCGGACGTCGCTCCCAGTCGCTGATAATCGGCAGATTCACTTGGCCTTCGTCCTGCTCGACGATATCGAATACGACAGCATGATAGGCCTTGCGCACCTCACGCTGCTGGAACTGGCGGCTAATGTGGACATGAGCTGGCTTGTTAAGGGGTATCACCATGATTCCCGATGTGTCCAGATCCAGTCGGTGCACAATAGTTGCCGTCGGGTAGTGCTCCTGAAGTCGGGTGATGAGGCAGTCCTTATTCAGGGGGTGGCGGCCCGGGATGCTGAGCAACAGGTGGGGTTTTCGCACCAACAGCAGATCGCCGTCTTGATGGAGTATGGCTATTTCTTCGGTACTGTGTGGGACAAGATAGGGGGGTAGTTCCTGCATTGTGTCTCATTTAATGGCGCAGTCGCGCGTGGCAAAGGGCGGTTTTGTTGTTGTGTGCGTGGATTGAGATGCCTCTGTTGGAGAACAACGCCCAACCATTGTGCTCGATACATAGTTTACAGCAACCAACGTAACGAAGCATTTCCGAAGTCTGGCGAGGATAATCTAACGTCCTGATTGGCCCTGTTGCGCTATTTGGCTTTTGGCTATCTGGCACAATGCAACCTTCTTGGTGCCCAAGTGAATCTCGTATTGGTCTGGGACGCATTAATTTTGTACACTAACTGCTACATCAATCAGTCGAGAATACCCACGGATGAACCCCAATTACCTAGACTTTGAGCAACCGATTGCCGAGCTTGAAGTTAAGATTGAAGAGTTGCGACTGGTAGGCACGGATAACGAGATCAATATCGGCTCTGAGATAGAGAATCTGAGGGATAAAAGCACCAAGCTCACGGAGAAAATCTACTCTAATCTTAGTTCTTGGGATATCGTCAAAGTAGCGCGTCATCCACAGCGACCCTACACTCTTGACTACATCCCGCGCATTTTTACTGAATTCGATGAATTGCACGGCGACCGCCATTTTGCCGATGACAGTGCCATTGTTGGGGGTATTGCCCGCATAGACGGCCGTCCGGTGATGGTTATTGGTCAGGAGAAGGGGCGGGCAGTGAAGGATAAAGTCAAGCGCAATTTTGGCATGCCAAAACCTGAGGGGTACCGCAAGGCCCTGCGCCTCATGGAGCTAGCTGAGCGCTACAAACTTCCGGTTATTACGCTGATAGATACGCCTGGAGCATACCCTGGCATTGACTCCGAGGAGCGCGGCATCAGTGAATCCATTGCCCAAAATTTGGCGGTGATGTCCCGTTTATCGACACCCATTATCTGTATTGTGATTGGCGAGGGCAGTTCCGGCGGCGCTCTGGGGATTGGTGTGGGTGATCATTTAGCAATGCTGCAATACTCGACCTATTTCGTTATTTCGCCAGAGGGTTGTGCCAATATTATTTGGAAGAATACGGCCAATGCGCCGGATGCGGCTGAAGCAATGGGCGTCACTTCCAAAATTCTGCAGGATCTCGGTATTGTTGATGCCACGATTCCCGAGCCTCTTGGCGGTGCACATCGAGATGTTGACCTGATGGCTGAGCGGATCAAGGAACACATTCTGGCTCAATTGGACACCCTGCAGGAAATGCCGATGGAAGAGTTGCTCGACAAACGCTATCAGCGACTCATGTCCTACGGAAATTAGGCGAGGTTGCTCCATTTTACTGAACTCGATAGCCAGCTAAACGGCTTAGTCACAGTCCCCCACTGGTATGTGGGTTTGAGTGGAGGTGTAGATTCCACTGTGCTGCTGCATTTACTGCACCATTGGCGTGCAGCCAATTCCTGTGCTCCTACGCTAAGTGCCATCCATATTAACCACGGGATGCAGCCGGCGGCGCCGGAATGGGAACATTATTGTGTAGGGTTGTGTCACCGGCTTGAGATACCACTGATCTGCCGCGCGGTGGCCGTGCCATCGGGTAGCAGTGTTGAAGCCGCTGCGAGGGAAGCGCGCTACTGTGCCTTTGAGGAGCTGCTGCCGCCAGATGCGGTGCTGTTTATGGGCCATCACCTTGATGATCAGGTAGAGACTTTTTTCTTGCGTTTGCTGCGTGGAGCAGGCGTAGAAGGGCTGGCTGCGATGCCTCGCGAGCGCAAGCTGGGGGAGGCTCGGCTGTTGCGTCCTCTGCTGGACTGCGGTCGCAGCGAGATAGAACATTATGCTACCCACCACGGCCTTGAATGTGTGCAAGATCCGTCCAATTTTGATACCGCGATGGATCGCAATTTTCTGCGTGAGGAGGTGCTGCCACTTCTGGCCACGCGCTGGCCAGCCTATCGGCGTTCCGTAACCCGCGCCAGTGAACATATGGCGACAGCTGCTCTCACACTGGCACAGAATCTCGGTGTGCCAGAAACGGTCTATAGTGAGCTGGGTGATCCTGGGCTGCTTTTAGCGCAGTTGGTTGATGAGTCAGAAGATAGCGCAGCGGCGTTGCTGCGGGCATGGTTGCGGGCGGCCGGATATCAAGCCCCAGACCGCGCTGCATTGGACGAGTTTCTGCGCCAGTTGCGCGTCACCGATGTGGATTCCAATCCAAGACTGGTCTGCGGCTCGTTCGGACTGCAACGTTATCACGATGCCGTTTACCGATTGCCCGATCTCCTGGCGCCGCCGGCGGCATCATCCTTTGCGCTGGCGCCCGGCGCGAGTGTCGAAGTACCCGGTGCAGGCGTAATTAGTTTGGTGCGAACGGACGGTGATGGCCTGCGCCTTATGCCTAAAGAGCAGCTCACAGTAGGCTGGCGTCAAGGCGGGGAGCGCTGCTGTTTGCCGGGTCGGACCGGCAGTCGCAGTCTTAAAGGATTAATGCAGGCGTGGAAGGTACCCCCCTGGTGGCGAGGCCGAGTGCCTTTGGTCTATCTGGGGGATGAACTGGTGGCAGTGGGTGATCTGACTAGATGTGAGTCCAGTCGCTGGCAGGAGGTTGCACAGGACAATGAGTCTCTCTGGTCGGTGCGCTGGAAACGGGGCGCTAACACCAGTTCTGATTGAGCTGGTCCAGTCTTTCTGGTATCTTAATTGGCCATCTTCTGCAGGACTTGCGCCGGTAATCGAGCCCTCGGCGAGTACTGGATGCGGTTTTTGTATTCGTAAATACACTATAAATATAGGCATGTCATGGCGCGTTATATTTTCGTCACAGGTGGGGTAGTGTCGTCTCTTGGCAAGGGCATCGCGGCTGCGTCCCTGGCTGCGGTGCTGGAGGCGCGGGGCATTAAAGTTACTCTGCTCAAACTCGACCCCTACATTAACGTCGATCCGGGCACTATGAGCCCGTTTCAGCATGGTGAAGTGTTTGTTACCGAGGATGGTGCAGAGACCGACTTGGACCTGGGCCATTACGAGCGATTCACCCACACGGTTATGAAGCGGACTAATAACTTCACTACGGGTAGAGTCTATAATTCGGTACTGCGTGCAGAGCGTCGCGGAGACTACCTTGGCGGCACGGTGCAGGTCATTCCCCATATTACCGATGAGATCAAGCGTCGTGTGGTGTTGGGCGCGGGCGACGCTGATATCGCTGTGGTTGAGATTGGCGGCACTGTGGGCGACATTGAGGGCTTACCCTTTCTTGAGGCTGCAAGGCAACTCAAGCTGGAAATGGGTCCCACCAATGCACTGCTGATGCATCTAACGCTGGTGCCCTACATTGCCACGGCTGGTGAAATTAAAACCAAGCCTACCCAGCACTCGGTTAAGGAGCTGCGCTCGATAGGGTTGCAGCCGGACATCTTGTTATGCCGATGCTCCGTTGAAGTAGAGGAAAGCGCACGAAAAAAGATTTCTCTTTTTACTAACGTTGAAGAACGCGCCGTTATTCCGCTTCTGGATATGGACTCAATTTACAAAATTCCTGGCATGCTGCGAGATTTTGGTCTGGATAGATTTGTCGTGGAACGATTTGGTATCGACGCCAAGCCCGAAGCAGATTTGTCTGACTGGGACGACGTTGTGGAGCGCGAACTCGCCGGCAGCAGTGGGCGGGTGCGGGTGGCTATGGTGGGTAAATATGTTGACTTGCAAGACGCCTATAAGTCGCTCAACGAAGCACTTTGTCATGCTGGGTTGCAGACGCTGACCGATGTCAAGATCGAGTATTTTGACGCCGAAGACATTGAGCATAATGGTACCGATGCGCTTCAGGGAGTAGATGCAATTTTAGTGCCGGGCGGTTTTGGAGATCGTGGCGTGGAGGGCAAGATCACCGCGGTGCGTTATGCGCGGGAAAACAATATCCCTTTCCTGGGTATTTGTCTGGGTATGCACGTCGCATTGGTGGAATATGCGCGCAATGTTTGCGGCCTAGAGGGCGCAGACTCCTCTGAAATGAATGTGTCTACGCCGCATCCGATCGTGGCGTTGATTACAGAGTGGATGGAAGCCGATGGCAGCGCAGTGCAGCGCGATGAGTCTTCAGACCTCGGTGGCACTATGCGTTTGGGTGCGCAGCCTTGCCATCTGGAGAAGGGCAGCAAGGCGCGTGATATTTACGGCACCGAATTGATTGCAGAACGCCATCGCCACCGTTACGAAGTGAATAATAATTATGTGGGCCAGTTGCAGGCTGCAGGTATGCGGGTAGCAGGCTGGTCTGGTGACCGCTCCCTAGTGGAAATAATCGAGTTGCCTGCCCACCCATGGTTTATTGCCTGTCAGTTCCACCCTGAGTTTACTTCTCGGCCCCGTGGGGGGCACCCACTGTTCACCAGCTACATCGAAGCGGCCATTGCCCATTCCCGGGTTAAGGCCGGCAACCAAAACGCATAGAGAGAGCGGGCCGTGACAGATAAGACCATTTCTCTTGGAGCAGTCCACATCGACAATGCTGCGCCATTCGTATTGCTGGGCGGTGTCAATGTACTTGAAAGCAGGGACTTTGCCCTACGAGTGGCAGAGCACTATGTTGAGGTGTGCAATAGACTCGGCATTCCCTACGTGTTCAAGGCCTCCTTTGACAAAGCTAACCGCTCCTCCATTCACTCATTTCGTGGTCCCGGTCTCGATGAAGGGCTTTCCATTCTTGCCGAGGTGAAATCAACTTTTAACGTCCCTGTGATTACCGATGTGCACACCCCAGAGCAGGCGGCGCCCACTGCGCAAGTGTGCGATATTATTCAGCTCCCTGCATTTCTAGCGCGCCAAACTGATCTGGTGGCCGCTATGGCGGCGACGGGCGCTGTTATCAACATTAAAAAGCCGCAGTTTCTCAGCCCTGCTCAAATGGCCAATATCGTGGAAAAATTTGCCGAGAGCGGTAATACCCGAGTGATGCTATGCGAGCGCGGCAGCAACTTTGGTTATGACAACCTGGTGGTGGATATGCTGGGTTTTGGCGTCATGAAGGAGACTTGCGGAAATGCCCCTCTGATTTTTGACGTCACCCATGCACTGCAGTGCCGAGATGCGGGGCGAGCTGCTTCCGGTGGTCGTCGGGGGCAGGTGGTGGAGCTGGCGCGGTCCGGCATGGCACTCGGATTGGCTGGCTTATTCCTCGAGGCTCACCCCGATCCTGACAAGGCGCGCTGTGATGGTCCAAGTGCACTTCCTCTCGCACAGTTGGAGCCGTTTCTGGCTCAGGTGAAAGCGGTAGACGACCTCGTGAAATCAATGCCTCCACTAGAAATCGACTAGCAATTACGGAGTTTTACCGCATGACATCGATTACCAATATTCAGGCCTTTGAGGTCATGGATTCGAGAGGAAATCCCACAGTGATGGCGGAAGTAACGCTAAAATCTGGTGAGATAGGTGCCGCCTTTGC
>CAJXWP010000036.1 GCA_913062625.1 uncultured Haliea sp.
CCTCGGTGTCATCGGCAGCATGGACAAACCGGGCTCGCCGGCAGGAGAAGCCAAACAGCACTTTCATAACCGCTTGTCCGGCCGTAACCATGAAACGCGCGAAAGGTTTCGCGAAAACGTATTAGGCGTCAGCCTGGATGACTTGCGCCGAGTCACCGAAACGTATCTTAAACCCGATCTGGCGAGCACCGCGATTGTCACAAACGCTGGGCAACTCGAGGCTACGAAATCTTTGCGGGATGAGTTGAATCTCACCGTGCAGGAGCTCTAGAGCATCTGGCGTGTCGCTGCACGAATACGCCATTAATTATAACCCTGTCATTGACGTGCACCGCTTCTTTACGCGACAAAAATAACGTACAGCAGCACCGCTTTCCGCTAGGCTGCGCCCATGGAAAGAAACTTTAAGGAAGTGTGGCTGCTCGCTGCGATCAATGCGATTGCCATGAGCAGCGTGCCGATGATGATGCTCATCGGCAGCATAATCGGCTCAGAGTTGGCGCCACAAGAAGAATGGGGAACCTTACCGATTGCAATGATGGTGATCGGCACCGCACTTGGGGTATTACCGGCAACGCGCAGCATGCAGCGTCAGGGCAGAAAGCGCGCCTTGCTGTTGTTTGTACTACTGGGCATCTGTGCTTGCCTCACCCTAGGCGAAGCAATGGTTCGCAGCAGTTTTTCTTTATTCTGTTTTGGCGCTGGCCTGCTTGGCGCAACGATTGCCGCGCTGCAACAAATTCGCTTCGCAGCAATGGAATGCGTGCCGCTGGAAGATGGCCCGACCGCCGCCTCCATCATTATGTGCGCGGGTATTGTGGCAGCCTTTCTTGGGCCTGAGTTAGCACTGGCGGGACAGCATTTAACGTCGGTAGACTACCAGGGCTCCTTCTGGCTTGGTGCCGGCTGTTTAATGCTTGGCGGGGTTTTACTGCTGTTTTACGTGCCGGCGACGCCGCAGCAAACACATTCTGCGTCGGAGGGTCGCTCTACTGTTGCGCTATTACGCAGCCCTACCCTTTTACTTGCCATTATCGCTGGCGCCAGCGCCTTTATGGTGATGTCATTTGTGATGACAGCGACCCCGATCAGTATGTATTTGCATCAGGGATATAGCCTGACTGACACTAAGTGGGTCATTCAATCGCATATTGCGGCGATGTATCTGCCATCGCTGTTCACGCCTTGGTTGTTTCGCTTGCTCAATATCCGCGGGCTTATGCTGGCTGGCTTGGTCTGCTATTGCATAACAATAGTGATCGGCTTCGTGGATGCATCGGTGATCGGCTATTGGGGGCAATTAGTGATGTTAGGCATTGGCTGGAACTTCCTGTTTGTATCGGGCACTGCACTGTTACCAATGGCCTATGAGCATGGCGAGCAATTCAAAGCTCAGGCGCTCAATGATACGGTAATTTTTTCAAGTCAGGCCATCGCCTCACTGTCTGCAGGTCTGGCTATTAGCACGGTGAGTTGGCATTCGTTGCTTTTGTTTTGCTTGCTGCCGATGGGGATACTGCTCGCACTGCTGGCATGGCAGCATGGGGCACCGAGAAGAGTGTCAAGGCATGCTTAAAAAAATGCGGGTAACGAAAGGCTTTCGCTAAAACAACGAAACGGCCATGCCAGTGAAGGTTTCTTGAACGGGCTCACGCAATACAGCCGCACTAAAAAAACACTTTTTAACTACAATCTTCATTTTGGAGAATACCGCATGGATATACAGCCTAAGGCGAGCCACTTCATTCAGGGTACTTACGTCGAAGACAATAACGGCACGCCCATTGATGTGATCTACCCCGCCACGGGGGAGGTTATGGGGCGCGTGTATTCCGCAACGCCTGAGATTATTGAGCAGGCCATAGTCAGCGCTAAGAGTGCGCAAGTGGCTTGGGCGAAATTATCTGGAGGCGAACGCGGACGTATTTTACGACGTGCAGCCGACATTATCCGTGAGCGCAATTACGATTTATCTGTTTTGGAAACCTACGACACGGGAAAACCCTTATCGGAGACGCTCTGCGCTGACGCAACCAGTGCTGCAGATGCTTTAGAGTATTTTGGGGGCTTGGCCGGATCCATCACGGGGGAACACATCCCCTTGGGCGATGGCAATTGGGCCTACACCCGCCGCGAAGCACTCGGTCTGTGTGTGGGCATTGGGGCGTGGAACTACCCGACGCAAATTGCTTGCTGGAAAGCCGCTCCTGCACTTGCCTGCGGGAATGCCATGATCTTCAAGCCCTCTGAAACCACACCACTGTGTGCGCTAAAGATCGCTGAAATTTTATTAGAAGCGGGACTACCCGCCGGCCTCTACAATGTTGTGCAGGGCTCAGGCGACGTTGGCGCCGCCTTAGTCTGCGACCCTCGCATAGACAAGGTGTCACTAACCGGATCGGTGCCTACCGGCCGTAAAGTCTATGCGGCGGCCGCTGCCGGGATGAAACAGGTCACGATGGAATTGGGTGGAAAATCACCGCTGATTATCTTTGATGACGCGGACCTCGAAAACTGCGTCAGCGGAGCCATTTTGGCCAATTTCTATTCAACGGGTCAAATTTGTTCAAATGGCACGCGGGTTTTTGTTCAAAAAGGAATCAAGGATGCCTTCTTAAATAGACTCTGTGAACGCCTCGATAGCGCAATTATTGGAGACCCGCAAGATGAGGCGACAAACTTTGGCCCTATGGTGAGTGAACGCCAGTTAGCATTGGTGCTTGGATTTATTAAAAAAGGCAAGGCAGAAGGCGCACGACTAGTGACCGGCGGCAACCGTATTGCGGGTGGCGGTTTTTATTTGCAGCCAACTATTTTTGCTGAGGTAACTGACGACATGTCCATTGCACGTGATGAAATATTCGGCCCAGTGATGTCTGTTTTAGACTTTGAAGATGAAGCAGATGTTATCGCCCGAGCAAACGCGACAGAATTTGGTTTGGCCGCTGGCGTCTTTACCACAGATTTTAGCCGTGCCCATCGCGTCACTGACAGACTTCAAGCTGGAACCTGTTTTATAAACTCCTATAACGATGCACCTGTTGAGGTTCCTTTTGGCGGCATGAAAATGTCTGGGATTGGCCGTGAAAATTCTAAAGAGGCTATTTTGCACTACTCACACGTAAAGTCTGTTTTTGTGCGCATGGGTAAGATGGAGTCTCCTTTTTAGCGATAGATAGGGGCTCCTTCGGGAGTCGTTTTGCTATGCATCAAAAGTATGCTTTGGCCACCTATGAAATACATCTGGTTATAAGTATGATATTCCACCGGGGCGATTTTATGATGAGTAGCATTTCAGATGAACAGAAAATATACAGCACCACAGCGCGGCGTATTCGCCTCTTTCGCATTCTTGCTTATTTCGATGATGCCATCGGGGCAGGCCTTGGCAGTGGAATTTAATGCTGGTGGCTTGAGGTATAACACCGCAGGCATTCCCAATGGGCAGGCTGAAGTAATTGGCCGTGCACCAGATAACAGTGCCACAACTATAGTGATTCCTGTAACTGCTATGGATGGCACAAGGTCTTATAATATCACGCGCATTGGTAACCAAGCTTTTAAGGGCAACGGCCTCACCAGCGCGACCTTCGCCGATGACAGCAAGGTCACATACATTGGAGGTCAGGCTTTCCTCGAGAACAATCTCAGCACAGTGGACATTCCAGACAGCGTCACGGAGATTAAGGGGTATGCTTTCGCACAGAACAAGATCGCAGGGGAAGTGACCATTCCATCCGGCGTTACGATCATTGATGAGGGCATTTTTCACATAAACAAACTCACCAGCGTGATCATTCCACCCGGCGTCACGAGCATTCAGCGTGCTGCTTTCGCCGGCAACGACCTTACCCGCGTGACCATTCCAGCTGGCGTCACGAGCATTGGGGATATTGCTTTCTACCAAAACGCTCTCTCTAGCGTGACCATTCCAGCAAACGTTACGAGCATTGGCGATGGTGCGTTCTACCAAAATGCTCTCAAAGAGCTGGATATTCCGGCCAGCGTCACGGCTATTGGGGGGTTAGCTTTCCAGGATAACGTGCTCGAAAGCGTCGCCTTTTTAGGCAATTTTGGAGCGTTTGAACTCACTATGTTTGAAGACAATTCAAGTCTAACGAGGATCACCTACGATTGTGAACTTCCGGCTGCCGATTGGCCGCAGACCTTTACTACCGGGCCCAGCAGCACTGTCACCTCGACCGCAGCAACCCCGTGTGCTCCAGCCGCACCAACAGACCTAGAAGTAACAGACCGTGATCAGGGGGCCTTAATAAAATTTACGGCGGCCGAGCCGAACGGTAGCCCTATCACCGACTACTTGTATAGCCTTGACGGTGGACCCGACAATTCCTTAGGTGTTGTTAACGAATTCACAATAACAGGACTGACTAACGACAGAATTTATAGTGTTACGCTAAAAGCGGTCAATGAGAAGGGTACCAGTCCCCCTTCCACTCCGGCGAAAGTGAAACCGACGTTAGAGGGCGCTACGGCACCCGCTGCCCCAACAAACCTATCCGCAACCGCAGGTGATGCGCAGGCAACCATCGCATTTATTGCTGGCGCAGACAACGGTTCGGACATCGAATACTACCAATACAGCCTAAACGATGTGGACTACACTGACTTGGCCCTTCCTAATGATGTTAGCCCCGTCACCATACCAGGGCTGGCCAATGGTACGGCTTATTCTATTAGGCTAAAAGCAGTGAATAACGTGGGTGCAAGTGATGCTTCCGACCCGGTAGCGGTGACCCTTCCCGCGCTGCCGCCCGCCGCACCAACAGACCTATCCGCAACAGCCGGTGATGGACAGGCCGTCATCGCATTTACCGCGGGCGCGCCAAACGGTGAACCCATTACCAACTATCAGTACAGGACCAACACTGATGTCGCTTACACCGCCTTAAACCCGGCTGATGCGGCTAGCCCCATCACCATACCGGGGCTCACCAATGGCACGGCTTATGTTATTACGCTTAAGGCCGTCAATAGTATGGGTGCAAGTACTGATGACTCGGAACTGGTGTCGGTGACTCCGGCGGCAGTTCCTCCAACGGCCACGTCTGTGCCCTTAGCGCCTCTTTGGGTGCTGGGTGTGATGGCTGGCTTGCTGTCGCTAGTAGGGGTCAGGAAGTTACGTGACGTGTGATTAACACGCCCTTCGATCAGCAACACCAACGCGCGACATCGCGCATAGAAGCTAATCCAGCTCTAAGTATCCCTTGATAGAACGCGGCCTTATCGCACACTAGAGTGCGAAGAAATTGACATGAGACCGATATTAAGTAAGGAAATCGTCAGCGAAAGGCTTGCAGGCCCATAGGCAACCTCCTCCACACGGTGCTATGAGACCACTGCTAGTACTAACTTTTCAAGCTTAATAATACATAGTATGATCGCAAGCAGATCGGCACAGTTATAAAACATGCGCTTTCTAAACGCTGATTAATGGAGATAACGTGAATAGAATCAAAAAAACGCTTTTCGCTTTTGCCAGCATTCCAATATTTCTCTCAGGCATGCAAAGTACTTATGCCGCTGAGGACAATCCGACACCAGGGTTTAACCACAAAATACCCGAGCAAATCATGACGCCTGACAACGTTGAGACGCGCATTGGCGAATTAAGCTTTTATGACGGCATTCCAACAGATGAAACTATTACCACGGTGTATGACAACCTAGATTTTTATCGTGGCATTGAAGTGTTCTTAAATTTTATTCCGGCGACCTCGATAGAAGCGGTGCGTTTAGGAATGAAAGAACTGGGTGCGGATGACTATAACGAAGTCATCGTTTTTGATGACTTAATGGATTCAAGTCCGCTATTTTTAACGGGCAACACTGACACCGTTTATGCATTAGCCATGCTGGATTTAGAAAGAGATGGCGCGACCGTAATTGAAATACCCGCCGGCGCAGGCCCCGGCACCGTGAATGATGCTTTCTTCCGTTTTGTAGTGGACATGGGCGCACCAGGCCCTGACGCTATGAAAGGCGGCACTTATATTATTTTACCTCCGGATTATAAAGGTAACTTAGAGCCCACCTTAAATGGCATGGAAGACCGTGATAAAGATACCCGCGCAGATGTGATGATTGGTAGCAAAGAAACGAAAGCGTGGATTGCACAATCGACCAGTTATCATAATTGGTTAATCTTGCGCGGTTTCTTAGAAGACGGAAAACCTGACTATGCGGCTAATATGTGGCGTACCGGCTTAAAAATATACCCTTTAGAGGATGCAAAAAACCCTAAAAAAATGGCCTTCACTAACGGCAGTAGAGAATTCTTTAATACCATTCATGCGAATGATTACGCGTTTTATGAAGAGTTATGGCACGTATTACAAAAAGAACCTGTTTCATTCTTAGACCCAGAATTACGTGGGCAAGCAGCAGCGATAGGCATTCAAAAAGGTACGCCTTTTGCACCTGATGCGCGCATGAAAGCAATATTAGAAGATTCAGTTGCCGTCGGTAATGCGACCGCACGTGCAATTTGGTTAAAGCCTCGCGATGAAAGTGCTTATTTCTTTGACGACAGAAAATGGTACACCGGTTTTATTGGTAAAGATTACCAGTGGCTAAAAGATGGAGGAATGGGTGGGCGTAATTTAGACGCACGTACTTTGTTCTTCTATTCTGCTACGGTAAATACGCCAGCGATGGCACTTGAAATCCCCGGTGTTGGCTCTAACTACGCCTTTGCTACTGAAGACGAAAGCGGTGCCTTTTTAGATGGCAGTAAGCGCTATAAAGTCAACATTCCGGCAAATGCACCGGCTAAAGATTTTTGGTCATTTGTGGTGTATGACCCACAAACTCGCTCAGAATTACAAATACCCGGTGGCACAGATTACCCCAGTAAAAACAACCAACGTGACAAGCTCGTTTATAACGAAGACGGCAGTGTGGATTTGTATTTTGGCCCTATCGCGCCAGAAGGTGCGTTGAGAGCGAACTGGACAGAGACAGTGCCTAACAAAGCATGGTTTGCTCTACTGCGGTTATATGGACCACTGCAGCCTTGGTTCGATCGGTCATGGAAACCCAGCGATCTTGTACTGATAGATTAGTGCATTATAGGCATTCATTGCGCCTTGTTATTGTGAGCTAAAGTCCGGTAACAAGGTGGTTTTTTGAAATCAGCCGCCGCTACAGTCGCATTCAAGCTTTTCTTATCTGCACGCATGCGCCTGGTCTGTTCTTTTCTGTTGTGAACAAATAACTAGGGACGATTAGCCAAGAACGTCAGACGCCACCGCTTCTGCGTCTTCAGCTCAATGTCGTACCGCCATCGACGGCGATGATTTGGCCGGTAATGAACGCGCCAGCGGGGCTAGCCAGCATGATTGCAACACCCATAATATCCGGGTCTTTACCCCACCGGTGTAGGGGTATCGCCTTAATCTCCGCCTCATAAGCCGCTTTATCGTTGCTGGCATACTCTGTCATGCGCGTATGAAAGCGGCCAGGTGCAATGGCATTCACCCGAATATTCTGCTCAGCCATAGCCACGCTAAGGTTACGTGTCATCTGATGGATGGCGGCCTTACTGGGGGCATAGCTGAATGTATCCGTGCGCCCCATAATGCCCGCTATGGAGCCAATGTTGATCACACTGGCGGTGCTAGCGGCTGTGGCATTTTTGCTAAGCAGAGGAAGCATGGCCTGGGTGAGAAAAAAAGGCGTTTTGACGTTAAGGTCCATCACCTTGTCCCAGCCCTGTTCTGGAAATTCACCCAACGGAGCGAGCCAGCCCACGCCCGCATTGTTCACCAATACATCAATATGGGTTTCCTTCTCCTCCAGTTCTGATACCAACCGGGCAATTTCTTCCATATTGCTGATGTCGCCGGGTAACGCAATACAATCTCCTGCCTCTGACATTTCTGACAATTCGGCGGCAGCCTGCTCACACGCTTGTGCTTTACGCGCTGTAATATAAATACGTTTCGCCCCAGCCGCAAAAAACGCTTGGGTGATCGCATAACCGAGACCTCGAGAGCCACCGGTAACGACGCATACCTTGCCGCGCATTGAAAATAGTTGATCTATCATGAAGGCTCCTGACGTGTGATTATTTGCTAGTTACGGTGATACTCGCGCTTCTGCGCTATGTTGGCACGATTGACAGGTCGATATCAAAATCTTTCTTTTGATACCACCGCATTCATAAATTAACGTTGGCGTTACTCCTAAGCTGCTCCCGCGCATTGTGCGTCGCCGTTACAAATAATTCGGCATTCCCGTGAGACCAATGTACCGCTAACTCTGACCTGCAAATTTTCAAGTCGCCATCGATCTCAATATAGTGATTATTATATTCCCCCACCACGGTCACGACGTCCTGATCTTCGACAATAGGAATCTCAGGGTTTGAAAATATGACATGATCGGCACAGAGGTAGGCACGACAGCTTACCTCGGCGCTTGAAATGCAGAAGCGGTGATTCGTGATTGCATGTCGCGTGATGCTAAATCCGTTAATCACGCTTTGCAGATGTTTCACCCAATCGTCGGCTTGGCGCGGCACTGTAGCGTCACCGGTAGAAGCGCTCAAAGCGCCGTAATCGATGAACACATCGTCGGCAAAACAGTCACGCACCATTGACCAGTCTTTCGTATCGATCCCTTGAGCGTAATTATTATAATTAGCAATCAGCGCATTCCTGATCAGTACATTTTTTTCCATAGTCAGCACTGTTATTTCCTCTATTTTTACTGTGGTACAACCCCTTCGGTAATCGTTGTGGTGTTATCAACCACCATAGCTGCACCGTTTACAGCGACTGACTCGTCTGAGGCAAGAAACAGCACCATATTGGCCACATCAACAGGTTCTCCCACCCAGACATTCTCCATTGCTCTAGCCGCTTCGGGGTCATTTTCCATTACAATCTCTTTCATACCCTCCAGCATGGGAGTGCGCATATTTCCCGGATGAACAGAATTGCAGCGCACCCCGTATCCGCTTTGTACGCTCAGAACGGCGACAGACTTGGTCATTCCCCTGATAGCACTCTTGGAGGCCGCATAGGCAAAAATCATTGGGCCACCCTGAATACTGGCCGTCGAACACATATTGATAATGGATCCGCCACCCGCCACCTTCATTACACGCAGTGCATGTTTACAGCCAAAAAAAGTGCCGTCGGTACCCACGGCGTTAATCTCGCGCCATATCTCCTCGGTCGTATCCTCAATACTCGCGAGGCGAACAATACCGGCGCAGTTGAGAAGAATATCGAGACGCCCAAAGTCGGCAATAACCTTGTCAATGAGCACGATCCAGTTTGCCTCGCGCGTGACATCCAAATGCTCAAAGCGAGCACCGGGAATTTCGTCGGCGACAGCGTGTCCCCGCTCAAGGTTGATGTCGGCAAGAACCACCCTGGCACCCTCTTCCGCAAGGCGACGGGCGGATGCCAACCCCAGCCCTGAGGCACCTCCGGTAATGATCGCGACTTTACCCGTTACTCGACCCATAAAAAGACGCTCTCCCTCGATTAAAAATACCCGCGCCGGTCAGAAGCAGACATCGCGCGCTTGCAATAATTTAGTAGCATGATAACTTATCATAAAACAAACAGCACATACTGTTTATTATAAATACGCTTGGAGACTTAACCCATGAGCAGCGAAAATGTCGAAAATTATGACGACGTCACTATGTACGGCCTCACGGCAGAAAAACAGGAACATTTGCTGCAAACACAAAACGAGCTGACCTTTATCTGGACGAACAAGGACGGCCACGGAATGGGCGTCACCATGAGTTTTATCTGGCGTAAAAACCGCATCTGGTGCACGGCAACCGAGCAACGGGCGCGCATGAAAGCCCTCGCCCGAGACCCGCGCTGCTCGGTGGTCATCTCGAGCGCGGGAATCGACGACGACATCAGCCAATCCATAACCTTTAAAGGCCACGCTATCCTACACACAGATCAAGCGACAAAGGACTGGTTCTATCCGGACTTTGCCCGCCGCGCCAATAGCCCTGCACCAACGCCAGAAGCTTTTGTTGCGTTTCTGGATACGCCGGCGCGTATTATTATAGAAGTGGTGCCACAGAAGACCATTAGCTTTGATGGCGGCGTGATGCGCGACACCACCAGTGAAGCGCTCAAGTAGTGCGCCTCCTTACTCGTGTCTTGGGACTGGTGTGCGGTTGCGGCCTTCCTGCGCTATTTTGCCGCAGACTACCGCGGTAGACGTTACGAGTGTCGCTCAGACCACATAATCAACGACATAGCGTTCCTCGGTTACGTCGCCCAGAAACGCTTTAATCGCCACGTGATCCGGATGTTGCTGGTACGCATCTAACGCTGCCTGATTTTCAAACGCAGAATACAGCGCCAGGTCACAAGAGGCGTCGACGTTGAGCATGTCAAAGCCGACCTCTGCAGTTATCACCCCAGGCAGGTCTTTCAAGGCCTCTAACTGCCGTTTAACCTGATCCATGTTTTGCTGCTTTGTTTGCTCGGCAGCATTGATCTTAAAACGCCAAAAAACGATGTGCTTGACCATTTACAAAACCCCGTATGTGAAGTGTGTTGTTTGTACTAGTCTCATTAAGAGGGACGCCCACTTAGAAGGCAAAACCCCAAGGCCCAACGTGCAGCAGCCCACAAAACGTCAAAAAAGAGCATGTTCACAACCACGGGATAAGCAACCATCGAGCTTTAAAGCTCTGCAGGGCTGCGTGCAAATCAAAATACATCACTTAACACAGCCGTGATCGTGCGCGGTGTGGCCGCTTATTGATTACTCGCCTTAATCAGACATCACTTCCTTAAATGTGGCCATACCCTCATCGAACTCCCAGAATCCACGCAGCGCGGTTAACTTACCTTCTTCGTTACAACTATAGGTAAACACGCCGTTTACCTGCTGGGAATAGGTCTTACCCTCAATCTGCAGCACCACGTTAAGCGTAACCACATTGGCGCACTCGAGGTGAGCGGTGTAGGTATTGTGGATAATATATTCGATGTCTGAATTGGCAATATTGCGGTCGTAGAATGCCTCTCTAGCCTCGGGCGTCGAATGCCCTTTGCCATCAGGGTCAAGCACCGTAGGGCCTATGGGGTCTTCAATGATGCCGTCCTCGGCCCACATGTCCAGCCAGCGCTGTTTGTCCTTACTTTTGAGGCACTCACGCGATATGAGTGACATCTGGTACCCGAGATTATCTTTATTCATACTGTATTCCTTCTCCATGATTAATACTGTGGTGGCGTTCATTTTGATAGACGGTGTCAGCGCTGATCTTGCCCCTTACAACGGTAAACCACCGACACCCGCATTGACAGAACCGGTGTCATTATAAGCTCTCATCAACAAGTCGGCGATACGCATCTGGTGTACTTCATCCGCCCCATCAGCCAGTCGCGCCCAACGCGCTTGTTGCAACATACCAGACAAGGGTGAGTCTTTGGAATAGCCCAAAGCACCGTGCACTTGCACGGCACGGTCGCAAACCTTCCACAATGTATTCGCCACATGATGCTTCGCCATGGAGACCTCCTGCTTGAACTCCATGCCATTTTCAATTTTATAAGCGGCGTGCAGCACCATCAGCTTAGAGGCATACAACTCCATGGCGCTGTCGGACATCATCCATTGGATGCTCTGTTTTTCGCTGAGTAACGAACCGTGCGCAAAACGATGCTGCGCCCTATCGATCAGCATTTCGAGCGCCATCTCAATTTCGCCCAACCAGCGCATGCAGTGCGCCAAACGAGCCGGCCCCAATCTGACCTGACCCAGTTTATGGCCACCGCCGCGCTCCCCCAGCAGGTTAGCCTTAGGAACGCGGACATCTTTGTACAAAATTTCGCAGTGATTGTGGCTGCCCGACATGGTTTCTATATCCCGAACAAGCTCAAATCCCGGTGAGTCGCAGTCAACAATAAAAGCCGAGTTACGCGCCTGCGGAATCTCTGCGTCGGGGTCGGTGCGAGCAATCACGATGGCAAAGCTGGCGCCTCGCGCACCGGACGTAAACCACTTGTGTCCATTGATCAGCCAGTCGTCTCCATCCTCTACCGCGGTCGTCTGGATGAGCGTAGGGTCAGACCCTGCTACTTCAGGCTCCGTCATCGAAAAGCAAGAGCGAATGTCGCCTGCCAATAGCGGATTCAGATACTGCTCACGCTGATACTCGGTCGCAAAATGATGCATGGTGTGCATATTGCCCTCATCCGGCGCGTGCCCATTCATGATGTAAGGACCATAAGGCACTTTCGCCGCTTCAGCTGATACGGCAGCGAGAGCCGTCACTCCGAGGCCCATGCCCCCGACTGACTGTGGCATATGAGGCAGCCAGAACCCTTTTGCTTTTGCTTCCTGACGCAACTCCTTGATCAGCTCGGACCAATCCTCTCGCTGAGCCTCCTTGTTAGCGCTTAATTGGTTATAGCGTGCTTTAACCGTATCGTGCAAGAAACCCCGAATACTGATGCGGGCTTGCTCTACTTCGGGACTGAACGTGAAGTCTATGGACATAGTGTTTGATGCTCCTATTGTTCTAGCGAAGAAATCACTTTCTCCGTCACCCTTTCTTAATTTACTCGATTAGGCATTATTGCACTAGGCGCCCGCCCTGCTCGCGGTGAAAAATCCCTTCGGTGAGTCTTGAGATGCATCATGGCAAGGGTGACTCGACCCGCAAAACGTTAACCGACGCTAGCTTTCATGCCCCGGGACACTGCCATCGTAGGACGTCTTTGAGATACTGTCGCCGTCAAATTTAATGGTTTTTTCTGGCACCAACTGCAGTATTACGCGCAGCGGCGTATCGAGGTGTTGTATGGCCGCCTCTACAGTAGGCGCAGGATAGGGGGTAATGATTTCCGCCATAGCCGGGTAGAACCAATCCTTGGTCACCTGATCATCATGGATGACCACTCGGCCTTTATATGTCACCGTCTTACCGGGGCCCATATCGGTGCCCATGCTGGAAATGACCACCGAGGCACGAGGGTCGCGGCGCAGCGCTTTTATTCGTGCGCGCTGGCTGGTGGCAGTCAGCCAAATGGCACCATCGCGAGCCACGTAATTCATAATCACACCCAGACCGTGACCATCCTTATTCGTCCACACAAAATTGCATTCTATCTGCTTTTCAATGAGCTCTTTTTCACGCTCGTCGCTCAGTTCATAGAGCGTAACGTCCTCATAACCCTGCATCACTTCATCTGACATTTTGTTAGCTCCTGCGGTTGAACACCGCTGCTGAAATCACTCGTAGCGCGGCAGGCTGCCATTGTTTTGCCCTCCAGCCAAATCAAGCACCTGACCGTTGATGTAGCCTGAGCGCTGACCATCGGCAAGGAATAAAGCAGCCTCAGCCATATCATCGAGATTACCCATACGCCCACAAGGGGTCGCATCCAGATGACCCTGAATAACCGGTTGCATGGCAAAGAACGCCTCTGTCATATCGGTCTGTATCAAACCTGCGGCAATCGAATTAAAGCGCACGTTCTGATCGCCATACTCCACGGCGGCCACCTTGATGGCGTAATCGATACCGGCGCGCGCAGCGGAGTACGCGGCCAGACCAGGACCCGGAATACGTGCCGTCAGCGACGAAATCGTCACTACAGAACCCCCGTCGGTCATGGCCTCCGCCGCATATCGAAAGAACAACAAGGCGCCGACTACGCTAACGTCAAGGGTTGGACGAATATCCTCTACCGTCAAGTCAGCGATCAGAACACCCGAATGAATGCCCGCTGAAAAGACTGCTATATCTACCTGCCCATAGGTACTTGAAGCCACCCTAAACAGATTTTCAATATCACCCTCACGCGTGACATCGCAAGCGACTGCCGTACCCCCCAACTCTGATGCAAGCTGGTTCAGTGGCTCCTTACGCCGCGCCGCGACCACGATGTTCGCGCCTTCTGCCGCCAGTCGCCGAGCAATTGCGGATCCGAAATTTGCAGTGCCAGAAGCACCCAGAACAACGGCCGTTTTTCCTGCCAAATGTGTCATACCCAATCACCTCTTAACACAGTGTTTAGTGAAGACTTCAGATCGATCAGAACGGCTGATCGATTTCAACAACGAAGCGCCTATACGCGGGTCGTGCGGCTGTCGCTCAGCACTAGCGACCTCGCTGTATTATGTCGCTAATTTGCCGGCGCAGAACATCCTTGCGCACTTTCCCGCTCGCTGTGCGCGGAAGATCCAACACGGTTTCAACGTGCTGCGGTATTTTCTGCTTCGCCAGTAATGCAGCGTTCGCAAACCGCGCCACTTCTGCCGTGTTCAACGTGCTCTCCTGAGACACAGGAACAATATAGGCACAGACGCCTTCACCGAGACGCTCATGCGGCATAGCGACTATCGCCACTTCACGAATATCCGGATGATCGTGCAAAATATCCTCTACTTCCTTCGCGCTGATGTTTTCTCCACCGCGAATAATGATGTCTTTCTTGCGGTCCGTAATCAGAATGGCATTATCAGGCGTAATATGACCAATATCCCCGGTCAGGAAAAAACCTTCACTGTCGTGCGCCTGTGCATTCTGCTCAGGGTCAGCATAGCCAAGCATCATGCCCGCACCGCGCGCGGCAATTTCCCCATCTTCACCATCGCGCACCACCACGCCTTGATCATCCACTATTTTTACTTCGTAAGCATAGATTGCGCCATCGGTTTCGGCGGCCAGCTTTTGCTCGCCTCCGCCGATAAAGCCCAACGTAATAATGGGTGTTTCCGTACTGCCATACACGCGAAAGGCGCGACAATTGTCCAAACCCTCGCACGCCTCCTCTATCACCTGTGGTGGCACTGCGGCACCACCGCAGGCAAATAGCCGCATAGTAGGCAAACCCGTGTTGTGCCGCTTTGCGGCCGCCACCAGCTCCACCAAAAAGGGCGTCGCGCCAACACTGGCCGTCGCGCCGACCGCCTGAATAAATGCCACAGCAGCGTCCGCATCCCAGCGTGGCATCAGAGCAGATTTAACCGATGTCACAAAGGGCAGCACCATGCCCGAACCATAGCCGGTGATATGCGTCACCGGAGATGGCATCAACATGACATCACGCTCATCCATCTGCCAATAATCCACTGAATTTTGAATCACTCGGGCCAACGTGTTGTGGCTATGCATCACCGCCTTCGGCGTGCCAGTGGTGCCGGATGTATAGAGAATGGCCTTGACTGAGTTGGGATCCACCGTAGGCAATGTTTCGAGATCTACCTGCGCATTCTCTACCAGATCTTCATAACAGAGCATGTTATCGTACTGTCCTTGCGCCCTGACGGTGACCACATATTCAAGGTCCGGTAATTCAGCGCGCAAAGACGCGAGCATGGACGGAAACTCCAAACTGCGAAACCGCTCTGGGATGTAGATCAGTCTCGCTCCCACGTCCTTGAGTATGAAGCGCAGCTCGTGATCGCGGTAAATCGGTATGACCGGATTCACGATTAGCCCCATGGCAGAAGCGGCAATATCAACCACCACAGACTCTCGCCAGTTGGGCAGCTGAAAACTAATAACGTCTCCGAATCCCATGCCGAGTGTCTGCAACCCCGTCACCAGACGTCTCGCTTCTTCGGCGATACAGGCATAAGTAATCGAAGCCTCTCCCTCGAGATAGATCGCCACTTCATCAGGGCGCTCCTGTGCTTTGCGCCACGCTGCTTGGGCAATCGTCGTATTGCCCCACAGTGCGCCATCTCGCTTTATGCGCTGATGGGTTAAAGGGTTTTTCATCATTGCATCAATCCCTTTCGTTTGGTGTGCAACAAGGTGTGCTACAACTCGGACAACACATGTCCGCCGTCCACTGTGACCGCCGAGCCTGTCATCAGAGAGCCCGCATCAGACGCTAATAACAATAGGGGCCCGTTCAATTCTGTCAGGGTACCGGCGCGGCGCTGGGGAATCCGCGTAATGAGCGCCTGGCCGTCACTCGTTTTGAGCCATTCGCTGTTCAAATCGGTGTTAAAATATCCCGGGCAAAGCGCATTAACGCGAATATTATGTTGTGCAAATTCAAGTGCAGCAGCCTTGGTGAATTGGACAACGGCCGCCTTTGATGCAGCGTAATTGGTCAGGGCTTTTTGCACACGCTCGGCAAGGATAGAAGCGATATTAACGATACTGCCGCCAACACCCGCAGCGATCATGCGGCGAGCCGTCTCGCGGGCAACATACGCCACGCCCGTCAAGTTGGTATCAATCACGCCAGTCCAGTCATCATCACTCAAATCGAGCAACAACTTTGGAATGGTGATACCCGCATTGTTGATCACAACGGTGACCACACCGAAGGCGGCCTCGATCTCATCCAGAGCGGCAGAGATACTGGCACTGCTTGTCACATCCATAGTGACCGCCATGGCCTCGCCACCGCAGGCAGTAATCTTATCGGCTTCGGCCTGTATCAGCGCGGTGCGGCGTGCGGCTAATACGACTTTCGCACCGGCCTGAGAAAGAACCATCGCAAAGTGCCTGCCGAATCCACTCGACGCACCGGTGACAAGGGCGACTTTGCCCGTCAGGGAAAAGGGCTGTAACAGCTCGTTCATAATAAGTATCTCTCGTGGTGCATTCAGGCGTTAAGGTATTTATCCAGCGTCTGATGAAACTGACGGATGCGTACTTCCTGATAGTTGCCTAACGAGACAGCACCCTTCTTCGATGCCCTCAGGCCCTTTTGCACCTGTGGCAGGTTAGCGCCATCCTGATTGAACACGTTAGACAACCCTGCCCCCATCACCTCGGCCGCGTCGCTGAAGGGCTCATCAATGCCCAAACTAAAAGTCGGTGCATCATCAGGGGGCTCCGTGCCCTCGGGATAACGCGTCAGTAGGAAGATATCCATAATCGTACTGTTCACATCGTCACCGTTAGGCCGCTGACGATAGGTAATGACAGTACCGTGACCCGCCCAGGGCGCGAAATTGGGAAACAGCGAGTACAGCGTTGAATCCATTAACTCAGACATGGTAGCGCGCCCTGCAAAATCTTCACCGGCCTGCTCATTCGCCCCCGGCAGACTAATTTCGGCGAGTTTCTCGCGCGCGGTTTGCCCCGGTGACAGCACGGGCCGATCTTCCATGCCAGCCAGTTTCATCATCGCGTCCATAGAGTCCTGTTCGGTGAATTTGTCAGCATGCGTCGGATTGGGGACTCCGTAAGCCGTAATCGTGCGACTGACATGGTCACCCCAAACATCATACTGGGAGTTGTCAATCGCCTGAAAGGCCATCAACTGCGGATGTGTAGCGATGGCATGGTAAGACTCGATAAAAGCTTCGAGCACCACTTTCCAATTGGCACCGATCACTTTCTCGACATGCATCGAGACATACCGCTGCTCGTGCTTCCACTGATTCATGTGCTCTGGCAATACGTCCATGTAGGCCTCCAGTTCAGGCGCCTCATCATCCATATTGATAAAGACCCAACCGCCCCAGGTCGCTACTCGCACCTCTGGCAATTTGTTGTCTTGCGGGTTGATATGAGGAAAATCCCATTGGCACGGCGCACTGTCGAATTCACCGTCGAGCTTCCAAGTCCACCCGTGGTAAGGGCAGCGCAAGTGTTCGGAATGCCCGGAGCCGCGTTTGAGCGCCCGGCCACGATGCAGGCAGGAATTATAAAACCCCTTCAGCTCACCGGAACTTGCACGGGTTAACACAATAGAATCGTTGACTATATCGTAGACAACGTAATCACCCGTCTTGCGCAGACGACTCTCACGACAGGCCACCTGCCATGTTTTGCGCCACACTTTTTGTACTTCCCGATCAAAAAATTCCTGCGAGATATAACGCTCTACAGAAATATCTTCTGAGCCTAGATACGTATCCGTGCTCTCACGTAGAGCTGCGGGGACGGCCACCTGTTCCCGATCGAGAAGATCCTGAAAAGTCTCTGAAGGGTCGCGGGCCGCTATTTGTTCAGCCGTCAATTTTACTTTCTCATTCATAAGCAAACCTCTTTACTGGTGGGCTAGCGCTGCAAAATCGTGATGGCGCTAATACCGGGCGCACCGTAAACATGGGTATAGGCCAGTGTAGGATCACCGGGAACCTGATGGTCGCCGGCCTGCCCGCGCAATTGCAGCACATTTTCGTAAACTTGCCTCAATCCGGAAGCGCCTATCGGCTCACCATTGGCAAGACAACCGCCGTCCGTATTGACGGGCATGCTGCCACCAATGTGAGTCGCCCCTTGCTGGATAAGCGCCTCTTGTTCACCGTCTTCACAGAATCCGTTCTCCGCCATATGCATAATCTCTGCCCCGACTTCGGTATCCTGTAACTGCATAACATCGATATCTCTTGGGCCCACGCCAGCCATTTCAAACGCCGCGTTTGATGCGTCCACGGTTGGCCCGTCAACCTGCTGCAGTGCCTGACTAGGCGCGAAAACTTCAAACGAACCAAAACGACGAGATTTCATGGTCGCCCCCTTGAGATATACGGGCGCGTCGGTATAACGTTTAGCGTGATCTGCTCGACACAGAATGAGCGCGACCCCCCCTTCCGCCGGCGAGCAAAACATAAACTTAGTAAGGGGATTACTGACCATGGTGGAATCAATAATCTCATCAACACTAATGGGCTTGGTGCGCCATGCATTAGGGTTTTTGGAACCATTGATAAAGGCTTTTTCCGACACCTTGGCTAAGGTGTTGTGGCTGATGGCGTAATCATGCATGTACTTCTGAATTTTCATAGCGAAAAACTGAGTCGTCATCATCAGGCCGACCTCGCCATACCAGTCTCCGATCCCCAGCTCTTTCGGGTCGGCGTTGAAGGCGCCACGGTCGTGCTTGTCAAAGCCCGCCACCATCCCGACATCGTATTGGCCAGACTTGATGGCGTTATAGGCAGCAATTAAGGAACTGCCGCCTGTGGCACAACCATTGGCGACATTGATAAAAGGAATGCCGGTCAACCCCAGCTCGTTGACCAGTGCATCAGCACTGCCGGCACTGGCACTGCCGCCAAAAGCGAACTGCATATCACCCCATTCAACGCCGGCATCTTGCAGCGCCAAACGCGCCGCATGAGCGCCCTGTTGCAGCCCGCTGCGAGCAGGTGTGCGGCCAAAGGGATGAATGCCTATGCCAACTATTGCTACGTCCATGACTCTGTATCTCGTCTGTTCTATGGGTATTAAATGTTACTGTGGCGATCGCACCGGCCTGAAAAAGAAATTGATTACCTCGTCACCGTTGTCCTCAGTCCGATACGGTTCAAACACAACGTCCATTTCCATGCCAATCTGTAATTTATGTGGATCATTTTCAGTCAGGCGACCCTCCACCCTCACGCCACCGGGTAGCTCAAGATAGCCTACGCCATACGGAATGAAGCTCTCTGGAGTCTCATTACTCTTATAAGGTGTCTTGGGCATGAACTGCTGTATCGTCCAGGTCCACAGTGTCCCGCGCGAGGGCAATTTTTCTATTTCAACGTCTTGCCCCGAGCAGGCCATACACGTGCTCGCCACCGGAAACGCAGCGATGCCGCACCGTTTACAGCGGCTCGCCAGCAGCGCGGGTTTTGCAGCCGGCCAAGAGAATAAACCCTCTGCGATTGGTATTTGATTACTCATGATTTCATCTCTTTTTCCTTAGCGGGCAACAGCATGTGCAGCTGCTCTATAAAAGCATAGACGCCGGATTTTCAAGAAAACCCTTTAGTGCCTGCAAAAACTGTGCAGCGACAGCGCCGTCAATGGCCCGATGATCCGCCGACAAAGAAACACGCATCACCGTTGCGGGGACAATACTGTCACCGCGCACAACAGGCTTTTTGACGCCCGCTGCCACTGCCAAGATCGCCGCCTGCGGCAGATTAATAATTGCGTCAAACTGATCCACGCCGAACATGCCAAGGTTTGAGATACTAAAGGTGCCGCCCTGAAATTCATCCACGCCGAGTGTTCCCGCCTGTGCGCGACGCGCCAGATCACTAGAGGCAGCGGCGATTTGCGGTAACCCTTTGGCGCCGACATTTCTTATAACGGGTGTTATCAATCCGCCTTTCACTGCGACAGCCATAGAAATATCGACCTGATCGAACTGTCGAATACAATCTTCTGCATATTGCACATTGACTTCGGGCACTTGCTCTAATGCACTGGCACACGCTTTAATCACAAAATCATTGACCGATATTTTGTGACCCAGCGTGCCATTCATATACGCGCGCTGTTGCAACAGGCTGTCAAGCTCGACATCCACACTTACACGATAATGTGGGATGGTCTGCTTGGATTCAGTCAAGCGTGCGGCAATTGTTTTACGCATGCCGCTCAGTTTCTGCTCCCGATAGAAGGCTACACCAGTCTCCGCCACTGCGGCCTTCTCAACGTCCTCTTTACTGACTCGCCCGCGCTTACCCGTGGCCGTCACGTCGTTTAAATTGATATTAAGAGAACGAGCCAGTCGCCTCGCGACCGGCGTAGAAGCAATATGTGTGTCGTCCTCCGTGGATCGCTGTGATCCCGCTGTAGGCTTTGCTGCATGTGATAGAGAAGCTGCCACGACCTGTATTGCGCCGGCCTGTTCTACATCGCGTTTGGAAACGCGGCCATTGCGACCGGTCGCCGGCACGTTATTAAGGTTAATGTTGTGCGCTCTGGCAATGCGTCGCGCCACAGCAGAAGCCTTCACACCAGCATCATCTGGCCCTTGTGACAGAGCGCCAGTCGATACCGGCGCAGCCGCAGCTGCGGGTATACCTGGAACAACTGGCTGCGCCTGTGAGGCAGGTGTAGCGGGCGCCTTGGCATCCGAAGACTGAGCCAAAGAGGACCCGGATGCATCGGGGACAAACTTGACCACAAAATCATCAATCTGTGCGTCGCTGGTGTCACCGGTGGCCACAACACCCATCAACATGCCGACCTTCAGCGTCCGACCGACTTCACCAACAATCCTGACCAACGTGCCTGCGACCTGACATTCAGCGGCATTGACGATTTTTGAGGTTTCGATATCGACCAGCTCATCACCGACCGCAAGCGTGTCTCCAACCGACACGCGCCACTCTGTTATCTCCCCTTCCTCCATCGACATTCCCCACTTAGGCACGGTGAGGGCGTGCAGTACACTCATCGCGTATACCCCAGCACGGCGCGCACTGCCGCTTCAATATCGCTCTCTTGCGGCATCCAGGCATCTTCCAATGCAGGCGCAAACGGAATGGGTGAATGTGCAGCAGTGACTTTCATAATCGGTGCGCGCAATGAACCAAAAGCTTTTTCGGCTACGATACTGGAGATATCCGCTGCGAGGCCGCAGCGCGGTGTCATCTCGTCCACAATCACCAACCGTCCAGTGACTTCGACGCTTTCGATAATGGATTCTTCATCGAGCGGAGACGTCGTGCGCGGGTCAATCACGTCGCAGCTAATGCCCTCGGCTGCCAGTCGATCAGCGACGGCAAGCGCTTTGTTTACCGTATTAGAAATGCCGACTATGGTGACGTCTGTCCCTTCCCTGAGGAAGTTTGCTTCACCAAAGGGAATGGTGTACATCTCGTCAGGCACTTCACAGCTGGTTTCGTAAAGAAACTTGTCTTCTACAAAGATAACGCAGTCGTTGTCCCGTATCGCCGTAATCAATAAACCTTTCGCATCAAAGGCATTGGTTGGGCATACCACTTTTAAACCCGGCACCATGGTGACCATCTGTGTCAGGTTCTGGGAATGTTGCGCACCCCCCCGCAACCCTGCGCCCGCCATCGTGCGTACCACCATCGGGCACTGCGCTTTCCCACCAAACATATAACGAAATTTTGCCGCCTGATTATAGATCTGATCGAAACACACACCAAGAAAATCCATAAACATCAATTCAGCGATAGGGCGTAATCCGGTCTGGGCAGCACCGGCCGCTGCCCCCATAATGGCAGACTCGGTAATCGGCGTATCGATTACCCGGCTCTCACCAAACTCAGGGAAAAGGCCTTTGGTTACGCCCATAACGCCACCGTAGGCATCACGCTCACCGTCACAACCCGCTCCGCCAGCAACGTCTTCACCTATGACAATAACCGTGCTGTCCTGCCGCATTTCCTGCGCCATAGCTTCATTGATTGCCTGTCTATATGTTTTTATGGGCATTACGTGTGTTCTCCAAATTCTGTCGGCGTTATCGCGCTTTTTTCCAATTCAGGCTCAGTACGCAGAACTGTAGACGTCAGTCAACAACTCCGACACATCAGGGCTAGGCGCAGCCAAAGCCGCTGTAGCAGCTTCATCAATGTAGGCCGCCACTTCTTTATCGATCTTCTTCAACTCTGCCTTGGTCGCCAATTTTTTCTCGATGGCAATGTCGCTAGCGATTTTAAGACAGTCCAGGTCCTTCATCAGACGCTTAACTTCTCCCTTACCACGATACTGCTGGGCGTCGCCTTCGAAATGGCCGCGAAAGCGTGTGATGCTCGCCTCGATGGCGATCGGCCCCTTACCACTGCGGCAGTGATCCACTGCTTTTTTACACGTTTCATACGTTTCAAAAATATCTGCGCCGTCCACCTTCAAAGCGGGCATGCCGAAGGCTGCCGCGCGACTGGCAATATCCTTGGAACCCACTGCATAACCGGCGGCGGTACCCTCGCCGTAACCGTTATTTTCAAACATAAAAATAGCAGGCACCTGCAATACCACGGCCAGGTTCATTGCCTCAAAAGTGGTTCCCTGATTAGACCCTCCGTCCCCAGTGAACGAAACTCCAACACTACCCGTTGCCAGTGTTTTTGCCGACAAAGCCGCGCCGACAATCAACGGAGGGCCACCTCCCACAATCGCATTGGCGCCTAGCATTCCCTTCTCAACGGCTGCAATATGCATTGAGCCACCTTTGCCCGCGCAACTGCCGCCCTGCTTGGCCATAATCTCCTTCATCATGTCGCCAACATCACCGCCTTTCGCAATACAGTGCCCATGGCCCCGGTGAGTGCTGACGATGTAATCTTCATCCGACAAGTTCATGCACATGCCAGTGGCGATAGCTTCCTGCCCGGCATACAGATGAAGAAAGCCCGGGATATTACCTTTGCCGAATTCATCACTGACGCGATATTCAAAATCACGAATCGTGCGCATAGTTCGATAAGCTTGTAGAAACTGTTTTTTATCCAATGACATTGATCACTCCCGATACTTGCTGTGCATATTGATCTGTCTTCATCCTGCAATTTCCATCAAGGTCTTATCGTTTGTTCTTATTATTCTAATGTTAGGCCTTGCATCCAGTTCGCGTGAAACCCGTTGGGCACGCGCCCAGGGATATACACCTTCGCCACAGGGCCGTCGTCAAAGTCGCCGGCGTTGAGAATAGACAAAAAGGCGCCTTCGCCTGGGTTGTAGACAAAAGACATCAGCCAGCCGTCTTCTTCGCGCTCACTGTCGGGGTTAGGCACATAGACGGGTTCGCTCGCATTTGCCTCGGAGCCAAACTCATATAGCGCAGTTTCCCCCGTTTTGAAGTCGTAACGTCCGGTGCAATTATAGCCATGCGCATCGCCCCATTCGCGATTTGACGACGCCGCAAAGCCGTAGCGATAGTCCTTGCCCATCTTGCGCTCGTCAACACGAGAAAATTCGCAAAAGATATCCGAGAATTCCTCGTCAATCACTTTTTTAGTCGCCAGATCTAACGTCATGCGATGCATTCTGCGCGGCTGTTTCTCCGCGCCGCTTGCCTGTGCGACCGCGAAGGGGATAGAGCGGATCCAGATATAATCAATGAACAACTTGCTGCCCTGTTCAAACCCGTTGCAAAAGTGCCAGCTAAAGAAGGGTTCCGTTTCAAATACCATTTGCTTGCCGTTACCGTCGCGCGGAATAACGATGACCTTAGTACCGAGCTCTGGTTCCCACATAAAGGGGTCTTCGCCCTTCATGGCTTTTTCTAAACTGTGGAAGGCCGGCGCGTAGAAGATAATCACATAGTTAGTGGTAATCTGCAGATCGTGGATGATGCCCTTGCGCTCAAACTCGACAGGGATCATCTTGAGATGCTTGCCGGCTGCATCAAAAATCTGAACCCAGTAATTGGGACTGTCCCAACGCTGGGTACACGACACTAATTGCCCGGTGTCAGGACACACCTTAGGGTGTGCGGTCATAGCGTCGCCGGGCTTAAGCGCACCGCCATAATCGTACAGGCCAACGGTGGAAAGGTCTGCATTAAGCAAGTGGGGAAAGCCGCCCTCCCACATAGCAAACAGTTTACCGGCATGGTAAATCACGTTCGTATTCGCGGTATTACGCACCGGGCTAGGCTCACCGCCGGCGGCTATCACTTCCTCTGGCACCTCGAGGAGTTTACCTACGCTGCCATAAAGCGTGCGATTGAATTTTCGTTCAGTTTTCAGATGACTGGTTTCAACCCAGCGATTCTTATACTCGACCTTTCCATCCTTGAAATACACGGCATGAACCATGCCATCACCATCCAATGGATAGACATAATAATTTGGCTGAAACGCAACATTGGCCCCGTCACGCATAAAGGCACCTGCCAGTTTTGCCGGTACTTGGCCTTCTACCCTCAATTGATCTTCGCCAAAATCACGTTCTGCATCGACCGGGGCGTAGTTGCCCTGCAAGTATTGATATGCGCTTAAATCCATTCGTTCACCTTGAGTCTATTATTAGCCAGTCATTATTGAGACATTAATGTAATGAATAGTAGCAGCTCAAATCTCTTAAAAACAGTCTCGTTTGTTTCTTTTATGGCCTAGTGAGGCTACAGTAACGACCTGCCGATCGAAGGAAAGCAAACGATGAATCCAATTGAAGATGAACTGGCTCTTAGAAACCTGATGGGGCGCTACACCGACGCCGTCAATCGCAGGGATGCGGATGCGTGGATCGCCACGTGGGCCGAGGATGGCGTGTGGAATCTTCTGGGCACTGCTGTGAGCGGGCGCGACGCTATTCTAGCGCTTTGGCTGCAAATGATGGGAGGCTTTGAATTTGCGCTCATGCTGCCCAGTTCCGGCCTGTTTGAAGTCAACGGCGACAGCGCCAGCGGTCACTGGTACCTGCATGAATACACGCGCGACCAGGAGGGCAACGCCAACACAATGGTGAGCCGCTATGTGGACACCTATGTCAAACGAGACGGCCAGTGGCTGTTTCAGTTGCGACACTATAGCTTTATGTATAACGGACCCTCAGACATGAGTGGGCAGTTCACTCCGCCATCAGATTAAGGTCATGTCCTGTCATCTGACACCGGATCTTCCAGCATGGCCAAAGACATGAAAGAAGACCGTCAGCGCGCGATCAAAATGGCTATGCTCGCGGTGTCTATTGTCCTAGTGCCATTACTGATTTTGGCACTACTGCTTATCAGCCCCTACAAAACAACCGTTCAAGATGGCCTCATGCTCGAAGCAAATGCACATATCAATAATTTATTAACCTCTCAAAGCGCCTTTCTAGCCTCCATGCCGGAGCCTATTAACGGCTCAGCGCCGGCGAATTTTGCTCCGATACCCGTGTCACATTCATACGATAGTGACACTCTCGATGCCTGGTTTCAGAAAAGCCAAACGGCAGCCCTGCTGGTGCAAAAGCGGGGCCAAATTGTCTACGAACGTTACGCGCACGGAGCTGACCACGGTAGGAATGTGAATGGCATGTCCCTGGCAAAAAATATTATTGCGCTGCTGATTGGCATCGCGATCGATGAGGGTCACATTGAATCAGAAAATGATTCGGTGTCGCGCTATCTGCCAGAGATTGTTATCAACGATGATGAAGAGTTAAGCGTTCGAGATTTATTGAGGCACACGTCAGGCATACAATCTACGTCAGCCGACCTTACTGCTACGTTAAAAGGTAAAGCCCTTGTAACGCCGCTGGCTGAAATTTCATTTAACGGGGATCGCGCATTCCGCTATGACAATATTAACTACCACCTCTTAAATCTCATGTTAAAAGGTCTCTATCAGCAACCCCTGAATCGACTCATTGAAGAAAAATTGTGGCTCCCTTTGGGGCTAGAAGACGCTGCCATCATCAATAGCGCCGGCTATTGCTGCCTGTTCGCCACCGCTCGATCTTGGCTGGGTATTGGCAATCTATATCTCGGGCAAAGCAACGCCATTATTTCTCATAGCTGGATAGAAAAAATGATTAACGACGCCTCTGTCCCTGACTGGTTTTTTGTCCAAGCGACCGGTCAATCAGTGGGTAACGCCTACGGCTATCATGTCTATAGTGGTTTGCCCACGTCATCCGATATTTTTTGGATTGAGGGCCTAGGGTTGCAACTGATCATGATTAATCGCAAAACCCAAACTATCATTGTCAGGCTTGGCGGCATTCCCTCAAAGTTCAACATCAACTCTAACCGTCACGACACAACCCTCATAGAACCCTTGTTGCAGGTTTTAGTGCAATAACTCGACAGCAAGCGCGCGCATGATTAAAGGCATGCGCGCGAGCACATTCGCATCGGCCTATGCCTTAGTCCTCTGGAATCCGAATCAATAGCTTCCCTTTATTAGAACCGTCGAACAGTTTGAGGAACGTCGGCAGCACATTATCGAGCCCATCGACAATTTCTTCGCGAGACGTAATCTCTCCGGCCATCAGCCACTCAACCAATTGACCTATGCCCTCTTCAAAGCGATCCAGATAATCCAGCAGGGTAAAGCCTTGCATGGTGACGCTCTCGGCAACTAGTTGCCATAAATTGCTCGGGCCCGGCGCATTGGCGACGTTATAAGTGGATATCCAGCCGCAAACAGCCACTCGTGCAAATTTGTTGAGGCAGTTCAATGCAGCATCCAAAATGTCTCCACCGACATTATCAAAATAGACATCGACACCCTCAGGACAAGCTTTTCGAATAGCCGTTTCATAATCGCCACACGTCTTGTAATTGATGACCTCATCGAAGCCCAGATCGCTCTTGATCCAACGGCACTTGTCATCGCTACCGGCCATACCGACTACCCGACAACCTGTCTCTTATACACATCTCCGAGCCCACGAGACCGTACTAGATCTCGTATGCCGTCTTCTGCTTGAAAAAA
>CAJXWP010000037.1 GCA_913062625.1 uncultured Haliea sp.
ATACACAGCGGCTCCCTCGGGGGCCGTTTTGCTGTCCGGGGTGCCGAGAATTGGCGGTTAGTAAAATCCAGAGGCTACCCTAAACATTGCGCGTCCGCCGCCACGCCCCCGACCCCTTCTGCCCCTTTGGATTCGAGAGCACATGAAGAGGCGGAGATAAGCAGGCCTTTGACCTTGGGCGCGGAGGAATCGAGGTAGCCTGCAGCGGCCCTAGAGCTAGGGAGCTGGGGGCAACCACGGGGGCCAGAGGAGCTGGGGAACTTGGCACTATTTGAGCTACACTATTCCTAGCCCCAGCGTGCACTGACCCTATGGTATCCCAAGGTTACTTTTAGCGTTACAATTGGCGATCTAGGTTACTTTTTAGGGTACAGTGTCGCTGAAGCTCGCAGTATCAAAGGGTCTCACTGGCCCTTTGAGGGGATTTTACCCCGCTTAGAGCCCCTCTTTGTAAAGGCCCGTAAAAAACATAGCGCTATTATCTGTCTAAAGTACTTACTCATGTGTCTATTATTCGCTGCCTCTTTGTGAGGGGCTTTGGGGTCTAGCAGCATCACACCCAGCTTGTTCAACTACTGAAAGCCAATTGCTGCACCATCACTTCCTAGCCCGCAGCACCCGCTGCAACACTCGTCCCTGCAGGCCCACTGTGGCCCCTATGCATCATGACCGGCTTGCTGTCGCTAGTGCGCTTCAGGGCAAGTAGGTGCCCCTGTCAGATAGACGCCACAAGCTAGGGGGCTTTCGATATAAAAAGAAAGGCGGCGTGTGCTGCCTAAGACTTCTAAGACTATCCTGGCACACTTCCTACTACACCTATTTGAATAGCCAGAGGGCATCAGATCACGCAAGTAACCTAAGGCTGTTCATAGCATTATTTTATAGCTAGAGAGGTGTACTAACACGGTCTGAGGCATGACTAAACGTTAGCGAACGAGTGCACGGAAGCTAGCTCAGAGGCGGAGGTGCCAAGGGTTTAAAGGCCCAAGCTTTTGCTAACACCTGCATGATTAGGCTGATAGTGCCCCGAGGCCTCTTAGATTTAGGCTAGCTGAAGCTCTAATGTGTTGCATTAAAATCTTAGGCTGAACAAAAAAACCCCTCAGGAACTTACAGAGTTTACCTTGAAGCATAAGCTGTAAGATCCATAGGGTCGATAAAGGCCTTAGGAGCCATATAATATTATAAACGCAAATAAGAATCATTTGCAACTAGGCTCTGCTCCAGTTGCGATATTGACCTCCCGACACTGCAACCCTTTCTGTGTTAGCAGTAGTCACACCCATCGACTTGCGGTAGATTGCCTGCGTGATGTGGGCGTGGCCCTGTCGCTTTTTCGGATACTGCTTGACGTGCTCTTCTTGATTTACACTGACGACCTGTAACAAGGAATACTCGATGATACTAACGGAGAACCATTTAATCATTATCGCCGCCGCCTTGGCCGCGACATTACTCACTGCCCTATTCATCAGTATCTGGCAGGGCGTCTCCAACCGGCGAACATTGGCCGAATACCGAGAGCAGTTGAAGCTGTACGAGGGCACGCTAGCAGAGGCTAGTGCACACGAGCGCGGTCAGTCAGTTGCCCTGGAGCAAGCGCAGCTGCAATTGCAGGCTAAGTCGTCGGAGGTCTCGGCGTTAGCGGACGAGCTTACGCAGTTTCGGACCCGGCTCAATGCCTCTTTACAAGAAAATACCCAACTGCAAACACAGCAAGACGAGCGGGAAGACCGGCACTTAGAGCAAATTAAGCTCTTAAACGAAACGCGCGAGAACCTTAAAAAAGAATTCGAAAACCTCGCTAACAAAATTTTTGAGGACAAGGGCAAGCGGTTTACCACCACCAGCCAGGCATCGCTGGAAGTGCTATTAAAACCGTTTCGCGAGCAAATCACAGGTTTTCAGACCCGCATCAATGAGGTGCATTCGGAATCGATAAAGGGCAACACCGCCCTTGAAAAGGAGATTCAGAAAGTGCTCGAAGTGGGCCTGGAAATGAACAGTCAGGCCAGCAACCTAACGGTGGCATTGAAAGGCGACAAGAAGACCGTTGGCAACTGGGGAGAAGCTCAGCTGGAACGGACGCTAGAGCTGGCGGGATTGCAGGCAGGCGAGCACTACGAAGCGCAGGCTGTGTATCGAGACGAGGAGGGGAAGCGTAAGCTCCCCGACTTTGTGATTAAACTGCCGGACCACAAAAACCTTGTCATCGACAGCAAGGTTTCCCTCATTGACTACGACCGAGCCATCGGGGCGACCACCGACGAGGAGCGAACGAATGCCCTAAACGCCCACGCGCAGGCGGTTCGCAATCATATTGACGACCTGGCATCGAAGGACTATGCCAATCTTCCCGGCATGGGTAGCCCAGACTTTGTGCTCATGTTTATGCCGATCGAGCCCGCCTACATTGAGGCCATGAAACACAACAAGGGCCTGTTTAATTATGGCTACCAGAAAGGCGTGGTGATGGTGTCGCATACCACCCTGATGCCTATTCTGCGCACGGTAGCAAACCTATGGATGGTTGAACAAAGCAATCAACAGGCCAAAGAAATTAGCAGCAGAGCGGGGGATATTTACAACCAAGTCTGCCTTGTCGCAGATCGGCTACACAAATTAGGCAACACCCTAAAAGCGGCAAACAACCACTATAACGACGCCGTAAAAGGCCTAGCAGGCAAACAGGGACTGCACGGCAAGGTAGAACGTTTTCAGTTGTTGTCCACCCGCGCCAATAAGGAAATGGCTGCGCTAGAACCTATTCACGATGACATCGAGAATAATCGCCTGGAGTCGGTAACTACGACAGCGGATAACGACAATCCGCCGCCACAGTTAGAAAATTAGGCCCTTAAATATCGAGGTTGGCCACTGACAGCGCATTGTCTTCGATAAACTCCCGCCTCGGTTCCACCTGATCGCCCATTAGGGTGGTAAATATTTGATCGGCAGCTATAGCATCTTCTATTGTCACCTTGAGCATACGCCGAACATCTGGGTCCATGGTGGTTTCCCACAGCTGCTCGGGGTTCATCTCACCGAGGCCCTTGTAGCGCTGGATGGTATAACCTCTGCGTGCTTCCTTCATGAGCCACTCCAAGCCTTCCGCAAAAATACGTGTCTGCAGTACCTTATCGCCACGCTGAAAGTAACCATCTTCCTCAATCAGGCTATTAAGGGTATCACCCAGCGCGACTAGGCTGCGATATTCACCCGACGAAAAAAACTCCTGATGGTACTCTGTTTCTGACTCCACTCCGTGCGCTAGCAATTTCACTACGGGGAAATAAAGCTGCCGCTCATGATCCTTTCGCACCACAACCGTATAGGCGCTTCCTTTGGCTGCCACGGCGAGCAAACGGTCGCTCAGCTGATCACAGAAGGCTTTAACAGTGGACTCGTCTTTCATCTGCTCCAGGCTGAGTGATAAGCCGTACACCATCTCCCACAGAACCGTCTCAGCATAGAGCCGGCTAAGGCGGTTGATCGTTGCCACCACGGTGCGGTACTCATTCACTAGATGCTCTAAGCCGCTACCCGCAATAGCGGGTGCCTCAGGGTTCACCACCACCGAGGCGCTCTCCAGTGCAGATTGGGTCAAAAACTGATCCAGAGCCTCATCGTCTTTCAAATACTGATGTTGTTTTCCTTTAGCAACCTTATAGAGAGGCGGCTGTGCAATGAAAATATGACCCCGGTCTACCAGTTCACGCATCTGTCGGAAGAAGAAGGTCAACAAGAGAGTTCTAATATGGGACCCATCAACATCCGCATCAGTCATGATAATAATGCTGTGATAGCGCAATTTATCGGCATTAAACTCTTCTTTGCCGATACCACAACCCAAAGCGGTCACAATTGTGCCGACCTCTACCGATTCCAGCATCTTGTCAAACCGTGCTTTTTCGACGTTAAGGATCTTGCCTTTCAATGGAAGGATGGCCTGATATTTGCGATTACGGCCCTGTTTTGCCGATCCCCCCGCAGAATCACCCTCCACTAGGTATATCTCAGACAGCGCGGGGTCTTTTTCCTGACAATCCGCGAGCTTGCCAGGCAATCCGGCAATATCCAAGGCGCCTTTACGCCGGGTCATTTCCCGCGCTTTACGCGCGGCTTCGCGCGCTCGAGCCGCGTCGAGCATTTTCCCAACAACGGCTTTAGCCTCTCCCGGGTTTTCCATCAAATAATCGTTCAATTGAGCACTCATGGCTTGGTCCACGGCCGGCTGAACCTCAGAAGACACCATTTTATCTTTAGTCTGAGACGAAAACTTAGGGTCCGGCACTTTCACAGACACCACCGCTGTTAAGCCTTCTCGCGCATCCTCACCGGTTGTGTCCACCTTCGCTTTTTTTGACAGCCCTTCGCGCTCAATATACGCATTAAGGCAGCGGGTTAGCGCCGTCCTAAAACCAGTCAAGTGAGTGCCCCCATCGCGCTGAGGTATGTTGTTCGTGTAACAAAGCACATTTTCTTGGAAGCCGTCGTTCCACTGCAGCGCCACTTCTACCTCAATGCCATCTTCATACTGATGCTGAAAATAAAACGGTTTGTTGACGGGCTTTTTATTCAAGTTAAGGTAGTCAACAAAGGCTAATAGGCCGCCTTCATACTCGTACGCCTCCTCCTTCCCACTGCGCGCGTCCTTCAGTAAGATGCACACGCCAGAATTCAAAAAAGCGAGTTCCCGCAAGCGTTTAGCGAGCTGCTCAAAATGGAACTTTATGTTGGTAAAGGTGTTCGGTGAGGGCTTAAAGCGCACCGTGGTGCCGCTTGTCTCTGTGGTGCCTATTTCTGCTAGAGGCGCTTGCGGTATGCCATGAACGTAGACCTGCTCGAACAGCTTGCCGCCTCGTCTAATGGTCAACACTAGCTCTTCGGATAGCGCGTTGACGACTGAAACCCCTACGCCGTGAAGCCCTCCTGACACCTTATAGGCATTTTCATCAAACTTACCGCCGGCGTGAAGTACCGTCATAATAACTTCTGCCGCGGAAACCCCTTCCTCATGCATCTCTGTCGGTATGCCTCGGCCATCATCGCTAACAGACACAGACTCATCGGGGTGGATGACGATGTTGATTTTTTGACAATGCCCGGCGAGAGCCTCATCAATTGAGTTATCGACCAGTTCGAACACCATATGATGCAAACCAGAACCATCATCTGTGTCGCCGATATACATACCAGGGCGTTTGCGGACGGCATCCAAGCCCTTCAACACTTTAATGTTATCTGAATTGTATGTATTTATGTCGTCGCTCATGAATTCTCACTCTTAATGCACGGTTTATGTATAAGGGGTGTTATCACTGTTCGCAATGACGCCTCACAACACCCTGTTCCACGTGGAACATTGCCAGTTCTTCACTTTCAGGCCACACCGACCTGATTTCCCGCTGGTCGATACAGGTAATAAACACCTGTGCCTGCATGGACGCCAATAACTTACAGACCAATAGGCTGTGCGCGTTATCAAGCTCCGAAGGCAAGTCATCGATAAGATACGTACACGTCCCCTGCCCTAGTTGAGTCATCAGCCGGCCTTGAGCCAATTTTAACCCGCACACCACGAGCTTTTGCTGCCCTCGTGACAGCGTCTCTGCCGCCAAATGGCCACCAGACATCACCCTAATATCCGCACGCTGCGGACCAGTGTGTGTATAACCTTGCTCTGTATCGGCGGCAAAGCCCTGCGCAAGTGCTTCGCTATAACTCAGCTGCCGGTCCCAACCCTGCTGGTATCGCAGCTCAAGCGCATCCAGAGATGGGGCCAAACATGCCATGATCTCCTTGAAAAATGGCGCTAAAATCTTAAAATAGTCCGTTCTATACGTATTTATCGCCGTGCCCGTCTGCGCCAAATCTCGGGTCCAAGCCGCCAATTCCTGATCTGATATTTTACCACGTCGCAGTAAATTATTTCGCTGTTTTATGCTCCTCTGAAATCGCTGCCACTGACCGAAGAACTGATGTTCCACGTGGAACACTCCCCAGTCGAGATAACGGCGTCGCGCGCCCGGCGCACCCGTCAGCAGCCCAAAGCTCTCAGCAGTAATAACCTGCAATGGTAACTGCTCGGCCAACTCGGCAACCGTGCGAACCGGCTTGCCTCCTATCTTGATTTGCGCCTCGCCACTGCGGCTGCGCTTTACGCCTACAGGCATACCTGCCCGCACCGCGCCTTCGTTAATCGCCGGGGAATCCAGCACCGTCGTCCCAAACACGGTACAACTGGACGCATCATGGTTAATCAGCGACTTAACGCTGCTCCCGCGAAACGAGCGAGCCATTCCCAGCAGATGTATTGCCTCCAGCACGCTGGTTTTTCCGCTGCCGTTGGAACCGAAAAACACATTGACGCCGCTCAATCCTGGCAACCTCACCTGCCGCAAGTTTCTTACATCGCTTATTTGTAGCTGTGTCAGCGCCACAACTAGTGGAGAATATCGGGCGTAAGCCGACAAAAATCCATTAAAACTCCGCGCATCATTAAAATACGCTCAATTACAACCGCATCGGCATAACAACATAAAGTGAATCGCCGTCCTCCGACTCCTCCAACAAGGCGCTGCTATTGGGATCCGCCAGCGACAGCTTGACTTGTTCGCCGCTTAGCACGCCAAGAACATCCAACAAGTAGCTCACGTTGAATCCGATTTCCAATGCCTCACCGGCATAATCAACCCCTACCGTTTCTTCGGCCTCTTCCTGCTCAGGATTATTCGCGACGATATCCAACGTATTGGCCGTCAGCTTCAAACGCACCCCTCTAAACTTTTCATTAGACAGGATCGCCGTTCGCGTAAACGCCTGCCTCAACTCTTGGCGAGAACCCTTTAAAATGTTATTTGGCGACCGCGGAACCACTTTCTCGTAGTCAGGAAACTTGCCGTCAACAAGCTTTGAGGTGAAGGTAAAGTCACCCGTCGCTGCCCTAATATGGTTACTGCCAAGAGTAATCTGGATCTCGGCCTCATCGTCTACCAATAAACGGGCAAGCTCCAACACGCCTTTGCGAGGGAGAATTACCTGTACGCTGCCCTCTCCAGTGACATTGATCTTTTCTTTCAACGTACACATAGCCAACCGGTGCCCATCGGTCGCCACTACGCGCAGCTGCTTGGTGTCCAGCTCCCACAGCATACCGTTCAGGTAGTAACGAACGTCCTGCTGGGCCATGGCAAAGCCGGTGCGATCAATCAGTCGCTTCAGCTGGCCCTGCTTAAGACTAAGCTGATGTGTGCCAATGTTGTTTTCAACATTAGGAAACTCTCTCGCCGGCAAGGTAGAGAGCGTAAAACGGCTGCTACCGGATCTGACCGCCACCTTGTTTTCTTTAGCACTGAACTTGATATCGCTTCCCTCGGGCAGTGATTTGCAAATATCCAACAACTTTCGAGCGGGAACCGTCACTTCACCAGATTCCTCGCCCGCGACGGCAAGCTGTATGCGGCCCACCAATTCAACCTCTAAATCTGTTCCTGTCAGCGACAGCCAGTCTTCCTTCAGAACGAGCAACACATTGGCCAAAATAGGCAATGTTTGTCGGCGCTCAACAACTCCCGCCACCAGGTTTAACGATTTAACCAAGCTATCCCGTGAAATACTGAACTTCATATTCGTGTTTTCCCTTCCCTAACAATAATACGATCTCGTGCTGGCAGACCGGTTATGTAATTAAACAAACCTTAACTTTTCTTATTTACTCACGTCGTCAGCGTTCTTAACAAGTTTTTGTAGTCTTCTCGAATGTCCGAGTTTGTCTCACGCAGTTCCTTGATTTTACGGCATGCATGAAGCACTGTCGTGTGGTCTCTGCCACCAAAACTGTCACCTATCTCTGGCAAGCTATGGTTGGTCAGCTCCTTTGACAACGCCATCGCCATTTGGCGCGGCCTGGCGACGGAGCGACTGCGACGCCGTGACATCATGTCCGCAATTTTAATCTTATAGTACTCTGCCGCCGTTCGCTGAATATTGTCCATGCTGACCTGCCTATCCTGTAACGCCAACAGGTCCTTAAGGCTCTCTTTGATCAGCTCTATATCAATGGGGCGAGCGAGGAAGCGAGCGCTCGCTATCACTCTCTTCAAGGCTCCCTCAAGCTCTCTGACATTGGACCGAATCCGCTGCGCAATAAAAAATGCCGCATCTGGCGGCAGATCAATACGCACCTCACTTGCTTTCTTCATCAATATCGCAACTCGGGTCTCAAGTTCTGGAGGCTCCACAGCCACCGTGAGACCCCACCCAAACCGGGACTTAAGCCTCTCCTCTAGGCCGTCAATCTCCTTGGGGTATCGATCACACGTCAGAATCATCTGCTGACCCCCTTCGAGCAGGGCATTAAACGTGTGAAAAAACTCCTCCTGAGAGCGATCTTTTTTGGCAAAAAACTGTATGTCGTCAATCAGCAACGCATTAACAGAACGATAGTACCGCTTGAAATCAGTAATGGCGTTTAACTGCAACGCCTTGACCATGTCAGCGACGAACCGCTCTGAATGGAGATACACCACTTTAGCCTCTGGATTCTGCGCCTTCAAGGCATTGCCCACAGCGTGCATAAGATGCGTTTTACCCAAGCCGACGCCGCCATACAGGAACAAAGGGTTATAGGAAGTCCCAGGGTTCTCGGCAACCTGCCTGGCCGCCGCCAAAGCGAGCTGATTCGATTTGCCCTCTACAAAGCTGTCAAACGTGTAGTTCTCGAACAAGTGATGCTGATGATCCACAGATGCATTAATATCACTCGCGCGCGCCTGACTCCTGTGGGGCGACAATGGCCTTGCCCGCAGAACCTCTGGCTCATGCACCAAAGTACCCGTATCAAACAAGCCCTGCTTGATGCCGGCCAAAGGAGAAGCTTGTGGCTCTCTCGATAGCGGCGGCACTGCGGCCACCGGTCCGATTTCGAGCGCAACGTGCAGCGCATTATCCGGCTGGAGCTCGCGAACAAGCGCAAAGATGCGCTGCGAATACTTTTCCACCACAAAATCTTTAATGAACCTGTTCGGCGCAAACAGCGTCAGCGACTGGTCATCTGCTGTAGCTTTTAACGGCCGAATCCAGGTATTAAATTGCTGCGACGGTAGCTCGTCTCGCAAACGATTAACGCATTTCTGCCACACGGCATCAGGCAAAGAAAACCCCTTAAAGCCGGGTAAGAGGCCCGGACTTCTAAAAAAGTAACAAATGGTAGTTGTTTTAGTTTACCGAGCACTTTTGCTCAGCAAGTCAACGCATAATACCCCTGAACAGAAGAGTTATCCACACATAAACGCCGAAAATTGAAAATTATTTTCTCTATATAATTCATAGGGTTACCTTCAATCTGGTTATATTATAGCCAACTAACACGTTTTTTCACTTGAGTAACATTTTCTGTGCATAACCTGTGTGTATCTTTTTGAAAAGGTGTGTGCTACTACTATAAACCCCACGCTTTAAGCTCTCCATCATCGGCGGCCCTAACGGCATACGAAACGCCTCCATAGCCTCAATTACAGGCAAACTCTCGCGCCTACAGCTATAAAATAACCGCGCTTTCGATTGAATTGAGCGGCGCATTTACATAGAATAGCCCACCTTTTTTCTGGCCGGACAATAAGGCGAAATGCTTTCTAAGCATCAGGTTTACTGGCGGCTCTACCACTTTGGAACACAGACAATGAAAAGAACATTTCAGCCCAGCGTCTTAAAACGCGCTCGCACGCACGGTTTCCGCGCACGCATGGCCACAAAAGGCGGCCGCAACGTTATAGGGCGTCGACGAGCTAAAGGTCGCAAGCGCCTCTCTGCATAGCGCAAGCGCTGCAGCTTGGTCGGCCAAATAACGGGCTCAGGTTTTGGTAAAGAAAAGCGCCTATTAAACGCTAAAGACTACAGCCTGGTGTTTGAAGAGCCTGACGCTCGTGCGTCCCACCAGAACTTATTATTGCTGGCAAAAATTAATGACCGCGCCGGCCATCGGTTAGGTTTAGTGATCGCTAAAAAGAATGTGCGGTTGGCGGTTCACCGTAATCGAATAAAACGAGTAACTCGGGAGTTTTTGCGTAACCGATCTGCCGATGAACCTCATATTGATGTGGTGGTGCTTGCAAGACGCGGTATGGGTGAATTGGATAATGCGGAGCTGTCTTCTATATTGCAGCAACAGTGGAAGAAACTGATGCACCAAACCACTAAAACACTACCAAACAATAGCCAGGACTCCTGATGCGTCGCCTATTGATTTTTTTAATCTCCTGCTACAAGGCGTGCCTCAGCCCTTTCATGGGTAACAATTGCCGGTTTTATCCCAGCTGCTCTTCCTACGCCCAAGAAGCAATCGACACACACGGCGCGATGAAAGGGAGTTACCTGACCCTGCTTCGCGTAACAAAATGTCACCCTTGGCATGAAGGGGGAGAAGACCCCGTACCGCCGAGCCCTCACCGACACTAGGCCACAGATACCCTATTATGGATTTGCAACGCACATTACTCATCGGCGCCATCGCTGCACTGTCGTTTATGCTACTCACAAAATGGGTTGCCTTCACCGACGAAAAAACGGCATCGATCACCCAAGACACCTCGCGCCTAATTTCAACCACAGACGACATGCCATCAACGCTGCCCTCTTCTCCCGTCGCCATGGCCGCCACAGCCGCTGACGCCGGCGATGATCTGCCTACTGCTCCAGAATACACTGCTACGCAAGCGACCCAACCAGCAATCGCTATCGTTGACAGTAGTCGCATTATTCAAATTAAAACGGACGTCTTACAACTCGCCGTTGACTTAAACGGTGGCGATATTATGGAACTTTCACTGCCAAAATTTTTGGCAGTCTTAGACGATCCCAACGATCCTTTCGTCTTGCTGGAAGATAATGAGACCCTGACCTACATTGCACAAAGCGGCCTTATAGGCCCCGATGGGATCGATAGCGACGGGCGAGCACTCTATTCTGCATCAGCACCGCGCTTTTTACTCGAGGATGGCGCCGAATCAATCGTGGTCGATCTGCAGTGGCAGGGCAGTTCTAACGTGCGCGTCATCAAACGCCTAACCTTGCACCGCGGCTCTTATCTTATCGATATTGACTATCTGATTGAAAACAATAGCGCCAACCGCTGGCAAGGAAACCTATTTGGTCAAATAAAGCGTGGAAGCGAGCCGCCTCCGTCCGCTAACACCAATGCCATGGGCATGAAGCCCTTCTTGGGCGTCGCGCTAACACAGCCCGATGATCGCTTTACGAAGTTCACTTTCGACGACCTTGAAGAAGAGTCCTTTAAAGCCGCGTTGCCCGGCGGCTGGATAGCAGTTGTACAACATTACTTTTTAAGCGCGTGGATCCCAGACCCCGATCAAACACAAACCTACAGTGCACGTGTGTCCTCGACAGGATTCAACATCGCAGGGTTTACCAGTCCTGCTTTAGTCCTTGATCCAGGCAATTCCGGAGAAGTTGGTGCGCAATTTTATGCGGGACCGAAAGATCAGTACCGACTTCAAGAAATTTCACCGTATCTGGATCTCACCGTTGACTACGGGTTTCTTTGGTGGATTGCGCAGCCTCTGTTCTGGTTACTGACCAACATACACGCATTGGTGGGCAACTGGGGTGTTGCCATCATACTGCTAACCGTCCTCATTAAGGCGGCTTTCTTCAAACTCTCTGCAGCTTCCTACAAGTCCATGGCCAACATGCGGCGTGTCCAACCCAAAATGGTGGACATCAGAGAGCAGTTCGCTGATGACAAACAGAAGCAATCGCAGGCGATGATGGAGCTGTATAAAAAAGAGAAGATCAACCCGATGGGCGGGTGCCTACCTATTCTTGTTCAAATGCCCGTGTTTATAGGCTTGTACTGGATGCTAATGGAAAGTGTCGAACTGCGGCAAGCACCTTTTGTTTTATGGATCAAAGATCTAGCTGTTATGGATCCCTACTTTGTCCTTCCGCTGATGATGGGCGCTAGCATGTTTTATATGCAGAAGCTTAACCCGCCGCCGCCCGATCCGATGCAAGCCAAGATTATGCAGTGGATGCCCGTCATGTTTACCTTCTTTTTCCTCTGGTTCCCGGCAGGATTAGTGTTGTATTGGGTGGTAAATAACTTACTCTCTATGGCACAGCAATACTTCATTACCCGACAAATAGAAAAAGCCGCCGCTAAAGTCTGATATAACTAGCAACATTAAACGCGCTAGGTTTTAAGCCATGCACATGGACACAATAGCCGCTATTGCAACAGCCCCCGGGGCGGGTGGAATCGGCATCATTCGGTTATCCGGCCCCGACGCGCATAGTATTGGAAAAGCTATTACCACCGTCGCGCTTACGCCACGACACGCGCACTTCTGCCGTTTCTATGATGCGACTGGCTTTGTTTTAGACACGGGCATTAGTCTTTTTTTTCCGGCACCTAACTCCTTTACTGGCGAATGCGTAGTGGAGCTGCAGGCTCACGGCGGGCCAATAATATTGGACATGCTACTACGTGAACTCTGCAACCACGGCGCTCGGCAGGCACTGCCTGGCGAATTTTCTCACCGGGCCTATCTCAATAACAAAATAGACCTCGCCCAAGCAGAAGCCATTGCCGATCTTATTAACAGCACGACAGAACAAGCAGCACTTAATGCTAGTCGCTCGTTGCAAGGTGTCTTCTCCGATAAAATTGAAGGGCTCATACGTCTAGTCACTTCCCTACGTGTGTATGTAGAAGCTGCCATTGATTTTCCAGAAGAGGAAATTGACTTCCTTAAAAACGGCCAAATATCAGACCAGCTACAGGCCATTATTAAACAATTTGATGACGTCATGCGAGAGGCAAAGCAAGGCGCTCTTGTTCAAGAAGGGATGAAACTGGTAATTGCAGGGAGACCCAATGCCGGCAAATCTAGCCTGCTCAATGCCCTCTCTGGACACGATACCGCGATCGTAACTGCCATCGAGGGAACGACTAGAGATGTTTTACGAGAACACATTCAAATCGATGGCCTTCCTATTCATATTGTAGACACTGCTGGCTTACGCAATAGCGACAATGAAATTGAACAGGAAGGTATCCGTCGCGCTTGGACCGAGATCGATTCGGCAGACCGGATTCTTTTGGTTGTAGACGGCAATACTCACTCCGATGTAAACGCGGTCCTTGAACAGTTATGGCAAGAAAAAAACACGCCGCTTGATCGAAAAATACCTGTCACTATCATTAGGAACAAATGTGACCTGACTGATAAGGCACCAGCAGTAGAATTATTATTAGACAACACCGTTATTAATGTATCAGCCAAATCCGGAGCAGGCATAGATTTGCTCAAGACCCACTTAAAAACCTGCATTGGTTACACAGACGGAGGCCTAGGCAGTTTCAGTGCGCGCCGGCGTCACTTGCAGGCTCTCGAACTCGCACGAGGTTTTTTCTTAAAAGGACAGAAGCAGCTCATAGAGTCCGGTGCCGGTGAGTTGCTCGCAGAAGATTTGCGTTTATGTCAAAACAGCCTTGGTGATATTACCGGAGCCATTAGCAGTGATGACCTTTTGGGCACTATATTTTCAAGCTTTTGCATTGGCAAATAATACTGGCCTTTCCTCTCATTACGCACAGCATCTTCACACTCAATAAATTTTTTACGTGTTACACACCTGTTCTTTTACTGCTGGTCATTCCTTAGCCTTTTTTTAAATTTTTAATAAACCTACTTGTGTTTAACACGTTAGTTAACTCTGTATAAGATTCGCACAAAAATGCGTGTTATCCAACGGGCGACAAACCCCTTTTAAAGTATCCACAAAAAACCGACTTTCACCCACTGTTTAAACACGGCTTCCCACCAGCTAATAACGTGTTTTTCCTAATGGTTTTCATCTCGATATAGCACTGTTTTAATTCGGAAAATCTGAGTTTTCCACTGCTAACGCTGCCCTTAATAATAGTAGTAACAATAGATCCTCCCTATATACATACATATATATAACACTATATAAATAAGAGAGTTGCATTGGTACAAGATTGAGGATCATGCCGCTTGCAGGCGATAGAATTTATTTATAAATAGGGTTGGACGTGATCTTCAAATAAGCGCAAGCTCTTCCATCCAGCGTCGATAGAAACCCCCCCCGTGAGTGGAGCAAAATGCAATGACCCCGTTTCCTGTAATGATTTCAAGGCTTGTTCTGGAGACAGAATGCGATATTTCCCCTCATGTCTTAATTCTTCAATATTTGACGCGAATGATTCTGCATATGCTCGACGATTAGGATGATGCCACATGCCGTAGGCTTGTGCGTCGTACATCAAATGTTCACCAATGGTTTTCCAGCAGGCATCAGGGTCATCACTAATAAACGTGGTGGAGGGTTCACCTGGCAATATTGTAAACGCATGCTTAACACCGTATTTGCGACAAGCATCCATGTATATTTTTTCTAAGGCTAAATCGTCAATGGGAGGACAAAAAATCAAGCCCAGCCGGGCAGCGCGCAAAGCGGCCGCTTTACTGTTTCCCCCTATCATTATGAGAGTGTGGATTTTAGAAACAGCGGCAGGGATTAGTCGCGATGAGCAACCATTATGTTGGTAACAATCCCCCCTAAGGGCCTGTAATAAAACAGTCAGTTTTTCATCAAACACTTTTCCTCGCTGTGACCAATCAATACCAAACGATTGATATTCTGTTTCTCGGTAGCCCAGACCGCAAGTAACTGAGAACCGCCCGTCAGCCACTTGATCTATTAAACTGATATCTTCTGCTAGTCGCAGTGGTTCATGCAAAGGAACCAATAATGCGCTGACACTGACACGGATTCTTCGAGTTCGTGCAATCATCATTCCTGCAAGCTGCAGTGGCGCGGACAGGAAGCCGTCGTCGGTGTTGTGGTGCTCTGATAAGCCTATGACATTAACGGCTTGTACATCGGCCCATGAGGCCATCTCGAGCGCTGCTTTGTAGCGGTCCGCAGGTGTGTCCTTACACCTTGGCGAACTGCGCATATCAAAACGAAGGACAATATTGGTTTTTTTTAAAGGACGATTCATCTCAAAGCTGCGATCACCGTTTATTGGGCGTCTAATAATTTTTTGGCGTTGATCCAAGCACCGATGGTAACGCCCATGTTGTGTGGGTTATAGGCATCCTCTTCATACTTGAAAAGTCCATTACCCGCATAGTGCAAAATAGTAATGTTTGGCTCCTGATAAATAGTACCGTCACCTAGGTCAGTCATACGGTTCATTACCTCAGCGATCACCCAGCCTTTATCCTTGTCGATCGAATACCAGGTAACAGGAAAAGCCGTCATTTCGCTCGCTGGCCACTTCGTCATCGTTTTAGTAATCCAGGTATGAATATTTTCGCGTCCCCAGAATCGGCCATAGTGGTGTTCGAAATAGGTAGCATCTTCCGTAAAACACGCTGCCCAGTCCGTCCAATCTTTTGTGGTAGCGCCTTTTAATGCAGCAGCTTGGTACTTAGTAAAAGCCTGCTCAATATCATTTCGGTCCCATTTTGACATAGTGTTTATCCTTTTAAGTAGGTTGAGGGGTAAAAAAATGTGCTCTTGCAATGGCATTAGGTTGATCCAGCTGCTCTTGCCACGCGGTAACGGTGATGTTCGTAATAAACCGCCCTTGGCGATTTAATACGCATTTAGCATAAGTGTCGTGGAGTCGAGCAGGTCGCAAATAGTCTAGGGAAAAATTGATGATTTTTGGTAACCTAGGTTCATCCATGCTGACGATTAATTGAAGCGCAGCCGCCTGCTCCATAAAGGCGCCGACAACGCCACCGTGAAGTGCAGGTAGTGAAGGATTCCCGATGAATCGCTCGTCCTTGGGCAGTGTAAACAAAAAGTCAGTCTTGTGTAATTCGGCCTTCATACCGAGGAACACGGCATAGGGTATTTTTTGTAACCACAGTTTTAGCGTAGCAGGGCTGAACGCGTTTTGAATGTTATTTGCTTGCGTCATGTTATGACGCCACCCTGATCACCTGGTACGAGCCATGATAAGTCAACGTCTCCAACGCGCACCCAACTACCCGTCGCTCGAGCAATAGGCTTGTCTTTCGATTCGCAGTACGCGAACCCCTCAACAAAGAGTATTTTTCGGGTGGATTTGTATACTTTTGCGCAGGCAAATACATCCATTCCTGCCGGTGCGACACCGAGATGATCGACGCGCAAGTCTAGCGTTGGACTAAAGCACGGTTCAGTGGTGTCACTGCACACCGTCGCGATACCCAAAGTCTGGTCTAACAGCACGGTAAGAGCGCCGCCGTGTAGTGTTCCTGAATCAGAATCGCCCACTAGTGCTGCTTGGTAGGGTAATTTTAATGTGAGTTCTTCTCCGTCGACGCTGTCGACCTCAATCCCCAGCAATTTTCCATGGGGGATGTGATTGTTCATAATCGTTACGAGGTTATATTTTTGACTGCTGCTCAGTACAGGCATGCAAAACACTCATGGCGCTAAAGACGTCACAATATGGACGAAGAACGAAAAAAGTACCATGACTGTAAGCAATAAGCGTAGGTTGGTTTGAATACGCCCCGGCTTTGTACCGAGGCGCTGCATTGAAGCGTTATAGTAGCGGTGCAATCACTAGGCTGACGATAGCCATGACGTTAATTAGAATATTCATTGCAGGCCCTGAGGTGTCCTTGAACGGGTCACCGACGGTGTCACCAACCACTACGGCCGAATGGGTATCGGACCCCTTTCCACCAAGATTACCTTTTTCCACGAATTTTTTGGCATTGTCCCATGCGCCACCGGCGTTAGCCATCATCAACGCCATCAGAACGCACGCTAGCAGCGCTCCCGCAAGCATGCCGCCAAGAGATTCTGCACCAAGACTAAAGCCGACAACAACAGGCGCAGATACCGCAATCGCGCCGGGCAGGATCATTCGACGCAACGCGGCAGTAGTGGCGATGTCCACGCACTTTTCCGTATCAGGCTCCGCGGTGCCCTCCAATAGACCCGGAATTTCGCGAAACTGGCGCCGGATTTCGTTAATCATATCGAAAGCGGCCTCTCCTACGGCGGTCATGGTAATAGCGGCAATTAGAAAGGGGATTGTGCCTCCAATAAACATACCCACTAGTACAACGGGGTTGGTGAGCACTAGGGAAAAGTCCGGTGTGTGTACCTGAACGGTATCGACAAAGGCGGCAATAATTGCCAAGGCGGCCAGTGCAGCGGCGCCGATAGCGAATCCTTTGCCGATAGCGGCAGTAGTATTACCCACTTCATCCAGTCCGTCGGTAATTTCGCGCGTTTCTTTTCCCATGGCGGCCATTTCGGCAATGCCGCCGGCGTTGTCTGCGACAGGGCCATATGCGTCAATCGCCATTGTTATTCCTACCGTCGCTAGCATGCCGACAGCGGCGATACCTACGCCATACAACCCTGAAAGTTCCGTGGAAATCCAAATAATAGCCGCGAGAAATAGAACGGGCAATACAACAGACTGCATACCTACCGCCAAACCAGTAATCATCACGGTGGCTGGCCCCGTCTCCCCGGATTTAGCAATCTTTTTCACGGGAGCTCCGCCGGTGTAGTACTCAGTGATCAGGCCAATAAAGACACCGCCAACCGCGCCACTGACCACTGACCACCAGACATGTGACTCAATACCCATGGCTTCCATCATGAACCAGGCAATCAGTGCAAAGATAACGGGGGCCAATAGTGTGCCAGATCGCAGAGCCGCCTCCGGCGGCGAGTTAGATCGCACACGAACGATTAGGATGCCACAGACCGAAGCCAATAAACCGATACTTGCCAAGGCTAGGGGGAGGAACATCATGGCGTCTCGTGTCGCAACGGTCATTGTGGATGCGATAGCGACGCAGGCGATCATGGCACCGCAGTAGGACTCGAAAATATCTGACCCCATACCAGCAATATCACCCACGTTATCGCCAACATTGTCGGCGATAACACCGGGATTACGAGGATCATCTTCCGGGATGCCGGCTTCAATTTTACCCACTAAGTCGGCGCCGACGTCAGCGCTCTTGGTAAAGATACCGCCACCGACGCGCGAAAATAAAGCAACTACCGATGCCCCCATGCCAAAGCCATGGATGGCATCGACGGTTTCGGGATCTCCGCCGAAGTACCAATAAACACCCCCCAGCCCAACCAGGCCTAGTGACGCAACACACAAACCCATAACAGAGCCGCCGTAGAAAGCTACAGATAAGGCTGTTTTTTGACCGTGGTCATGGGCCGCTACCGCCGTGCGAACGTTGGCTTTAGTAGCAGCGAACATTCCCAAATAGCCTGCTGTAGCGGAGGACACGGCGCCCGCCGTGAATGCGATGGCCGTATTGAGGCCCAGCGGCGAAACAAAGATCGCAACCAGCAGCACTAACGAAAACATCACCAGCATCTTGTATTCACGGTGCATGAACACCATCGCACCCAAATGGATTTGGTCGCCGATTTTTTTCACCACGCCACCACCAGGATCGTGTCGAAGCATTATGTGATAAATGATAAACGCGACTACGAGGCCGGCAAAACCAAGCATAGGTGGAATAGCAAAGTACTCAATCATAGGGTAGCTCCAGTTATTATTATTTATAGTATGCTTCGCATGCTACCTAAATTGTGGTGACAGTGACAAGCGAAACAACGCCGTGCTTGGTCTTGGCATAAAGTACAAAAGAGCGCGGCCATGTCGCATTGGTGAGGCTAACAGGCCGTCAGTTAAGGAGAGAACATCAAACATACAGAGGGAAGATTGCAAGGAGAGGGTCAATATGCGATCTATTTTCAGTGCTGGCTGCCAGAACAGACGCCTAAAGCCCTCTTATTGGTAGTCCACGGTGCCGGCGAGCACAGCGGGCGCTACCGGCATGTGGCCGAGTTTTTTGCCGCACAGGGTGTTGGTGTTGCGGCGCTGGATCACAGAGGGCACGGGCGTTCTGATGGCATACCGGGACATATTGATGCGTTTGGGGACTATCTTGCTGATTTGACTCGCTTTCATAATGATGTAGAGGAGCGCTTCCCCGACGTGCCTATATTCCTTCTCGGCCATAGTCTTGGCGGCCTGATCGTGTGCCATTATCTGTTGCAACAGCAGGACCGATTTGTCGGTTGTATTTTGTCCGGTGCGCTTATTCAGTCGAGCTTGCAGCCAGGATGGGCGCAAATGGGGTTTATTCGGCTGCTGGCGCGGTTGGCGCCACAATTCGGTATTATGCAACTAGACGCTAGTGGCGTTAGTCGCGACCCCGAGGAAGTCAAAAAGTATGTCGAAGACCCGCTGGTGCTGCACGGCAAGGCTTCGGCGCGGATGGTACGAGAGTTTTTTGCCGGCATGGCCGCGCTAAAGCTAGGCGCAGCCGGCATTACGGTACCGATATTGATTCTTCATGGAGACGCCGATGTCTTAACTTCGCCTGACGGTTCGCGCGAGTTATGCCAGAATATAAGCTCGACAGACAAGACGCTGATAATTTATCCAGGCTTGTACCACGAGATTTTTAACGAACCGGAGCGGTTAGACGTTCTGGAGCAAGTGCTGAAGTGGTGTGCGCTGAGATTGCCCGCAGGCTAAACGGGCCGGCATTTTGACACCGAACCTGTTTTGAACAACAGCCATTGCCTGCGTATAATCTCTCCCCCGTAAAATAGTGCGTGCTTAGCATGCGAGGCCGGCAGTGGAATACCAGCAACAGTTTGAAGTAATCGTGATCGGCGGAGGGCATGCCGGTACTGAGGCCTGTTTAGCAGCCGCACGCATGGGCTGCCGTACCCTCCTGCTTACCCACAGCGTCGATACGCTAGGGCAAATGTCCTGTAATCCCGCCATTGGTGGGATTGGAAAGAGCCATCTGGTCAAAGAGGTGGACGCCCTAGGCGGCGCCATGGCGCATGCAACCGACCTAGCGGGAATACAGTTTCGGGTGCTGAACCGACGCAAAGGGCCGGCAGTGCGGGCAACGCGGGCTCAAGCTGATCGGGTATTGTACAGAAATGCGATTCGTCACATGCTCGAGTCACAACCGAACTTGTCTATATTTCAGCAACCGGTCGATGATCTGTTGGTAGAAAATGGGCGAATAGCCGGTGCAATTACGCAAATGGGACTCATTTTTCGGGCGCCGCGAATCGTCCTTACCAGCGGCACCTTTCTTGGAGGAAAGCTACACATCGGTCTCGAGAGCAATTCTGGGGGCCGCGCCGGTGACCCGCCGTCGATTGCCCTCGCAGCGCGCCTGCGGGAATTGCCATTTCGGGTAGCGCGCCTGAAAACGGGGACACCTCCGCGCATTGATGCACGCAGTGTCGAGTTCTCTGGTTTGGAAGAGCAGTGGGGCGATCAACCAGAGCCGGTCATGTCCTATATGGGCAGCCTTGCGGAGCATCCCGAACAGCGGTGCTGCTGGGTAACCCACACCAATGAGCAAACACACGATATTATCCGAGGCGGGCTGGACCGATCACCGTTATATTCCGGTGTTATAGAGGGGGTCGGGCCACGTTACTGCCCCAGTATCGAGGACAAGATTCACCGGTTTGCGGATAAAAACTCGCATCAGATCTTCATAGAACCGGAGGGGTTAACGACGCGAGAGCTTTACCCTAATGGCATCTCCACTAGCTTGCCGTTTGATGTTCAGGTTGATTTAGTGCGCTCTATTAAAGGTTTTGAGAATGCACATATCACTCGGCCGGGGTACGCTATTGAATACGATTTCTTCGATCCACGCGACCTCAACGCGACCCTGGAAACGAAAGCCCTGCCCGGGTTATATTTTGCTGGGCAGATCAATGGCACGACCGGATATGAAGAGGCCGCCGCCCAAGGTTTGTTGGCCGGGCTCAACGCCGCGCTCGCGGTGCAGGAAAAGGAGCCCTGGAGTCCGCGCAGAGACGAGGCCTACATCGGTGTGCTTGTAGATGACTTGATTACAATGGGGACTTTAGAGCCTTATCGCATGTTTACTTCGCGCGCGGAGTACCGCTTGCTGTTGCGTGAAGACAATGCGGACCTGCGACTTACCGAGCGTGGTAGGGCGTTGGGCCTTGTGGATGACGCTCGCTGGGAGCGCTTTGAGGGGAAACGCGACGAAATAGAACGGGAAACAGCGCGGCTATCGACTAGCTGGATTCATCCACACACTCCGCAGGCTGAAGCGCTGTCCGGTAAATTAAAAAACCCGATTGCCCGCGAATATTCGCTGGCTGAACTGTTGAAGCGGCCGGAGCTTGAATACGCCGACCTCGCAGGGCTGGTGGGAGTGCCGAGTCTAGACCTGCAAGCTGCAGAGCAGGTTGAAATACAGGCTAAGTATGCGGGCTACATCGAAAGACAAAAAGAAGACATTGCACGGCTGCGTCGAAACGAACACACGCCGCTGCCGCCTAACTTGGACTACAATGCGGTTGATGGGCTGTCTAATGAGGTGAAGCAAAAGTTGAGTGCTGCCCGGCCAGACTCTCTGGCTCGGGCCGGACGGATACCCGGTGTTACGGCGGCAGCAATTGCATTGTTGCTGATTTATCTCAAAAAGCATGGCGCCCTTGAAAGGGATGTTCAGGACGCCGCCAATAGCCAGCGTAAGCTCGCCTAAATTGCAGCTAGACCTAATCTCTGGGCTGCAACAGGGCTGTGTTGACCTGAACGTGTCTCTTGGTGACGACGGGCAAGCACTGTTGTTGAATTATTTGGCCCTGCTGTCAAAATGGAATACCGCCTATAATTTGACTGCGGTGCGTGACGAGGCGGCAATGGTGACGCGCCACCTGTTGGATAGTTTGGCTGTTGCCCCTTTTTTAGTGGGTCAACGTGTTCTTGATGTGGGAACGGGTGCCGGGTTACCTGGGATCCCTCTGGCAATACTGTTTCCTGAGCGAGAGTTCCATCTGCTGGACAGTAATGGCAAGAAAACGCGATTTCTTTTTCAGGTAAAGACAGCATTGTGTCTGGATAATATCGTGATTCACCAAGCACGGGTGCAATCATTTCGTGCCGCCGGCCCATTTGACACGGTGTTATCGCGGGCTTTTGCTTCTTTACAGGATATGATGCATGGTTGCCGCCACCTGCTGGCGCCGGACGGTCGGCTGTTGGCGATGAAGGGGGCGTATCCCGCGCAGGAACTGGATGCAGTCGAGCTGGAGCGTTCGAAGGTGGTGGTCCACCCGCTTGTCGTGCCGGGACTCGGTGAGCACCGACATCTGGTAGAGATTGCGTTATAGCAACGCATGCGCCGACCGTAACACTATTGCCAGGGGCAAGTTAATTGACCAAAGTTATCGCAATCGCAAATCAAAAAGGCGGCGTTGGCAAGACCACGACCAGCATCAATCTTGCCGCATCGTTAGCGGCGATGAAAAAGCGCGTATTGCTTGTAGACCTAGATCCACAGGGCAACGCTACGATGGGTAGCGGCATTGATAAACACGATATTGAGCGCAGCATTTACGACATCTTAGTGCATAGCGTGCCTATTCACCTGGTGACCCGGCCCGCAGGCGAAAGTGGTTACGACGTTTTACCTGCGAACAGCGACCTGACCGCGGCTGAAGTAGAGCTGCTCGAGGTTGAGCACAAGGAGCGCCGTCTAAGGACAGCACTGTTTGAATCTTCTGACCAATACGACTATATATTGATTGACTGCCCACCCTCGCTCAACATGCTAACCATTAACGCTTTGGTTGCCGCCGACGGGGTCATTATTGCGATGCAATGCGAATACTTTGCCTTGGAAGGTTTGGCTGCGCTATCGCGAACCATTCAAAGTGTTGCCGAAACCCTCAACGGCGACCTGCGCATAGAGGGCATATTGCGGACCATGTACGACCCCCGCAACAGCCTGACGACAGACGTATCTGCACAGCTGCGGACTCATTTTGGCGACAAAGTGTATCGCACGGTTGTGCCCAGGAATGTGCGCCTTGCGGAAGCCCCCAGCCACGGCCTACCGGTCATGTACTATGATAAACACTCCCGTGGCTCCAAGGCCTACATGGCGCTAGCGGGAGAAATCATCCGCAGAGCCGAAAAAGAAACACAGCAGCAGTCTACAGATCCCGTGGCAGCCCATAATGAAGGAGCGTAGGTATGGCGGTTAAGAAACGAGGCCTGGGGCGAGGTCTTGACGCGTTACTAGGGGCAGGACACAACACACAATCTGTGGACCCGGGGGCTCATGCTGGCTCAAAAGACGGTGTGCGTTACGAAGGTTCAGCCTTTAAAGAGCTTCCAGTAGATCTTATCCAGAGCGGCAAGTACCAACCACGCAGGGAGATTGAGCCAGAATCTTTGCGTGAGCTGGCGGACAGTATTATTGCTCAGGGCTTAATGCAGCCAATTGTTGTGCGCCGTATTTCTGATCAAAGATACGAAATCATTGCAGGCGAGCGGCGATGGCGAGCCACACAGCTGGCGGGCTTAGATAGTATTTCTGCGGTCGTTCGCGACGTTTCCGATCAGGCTGCTATTGCTATGGCCTTGATAGAAAATATACAACGTGAGGATCTCAATCCGATAGAGGAGGCCGCTTCACTGCAGCGGCTGCAACTAGAGTTTGAGCTTACGCAGCAGGAAGTCGCTACCGCAGTGGGCAAATCTCGTTCCACAGTAGCCAACATGTTGCGTCTAATGACACTGCAGGAAGATGTGCGGCGATTACTGGAACACGGTGATCTCGAAATGGGTCATGCGCGCGCGCTGTTGGGCCTGCAAGGGTCCGATCAATCTCAGGCAGCGCGCACCGTGGCAGGCAAGGGTTTGACGGTACGTCAAACAGAAGCGTTGGTGCGCAACTGGTCTGTGAAACAGGCACGCGCTGCAGCCGAGACCCCCGTCGACCCCAATATTCGACACTTACAAGACGACCTGTCGCAGCGGCTCGGGGCTTCCGTTAAAATTCAGCACGGTGCAAAGGGTAACGGTAAGCTGATATTTTCTTACAATAGCGTAGATGAATTAGACGGCATTTTGAGGCATATCAAGTAAGGCTGCGCATACGTGACGAGGCGGCGCGACTCGCTCAGCCGGAAAGTGCTGCGGCGGTGCATAATACTCGCGGCGATCCGTCAAGCTAAGGATATAGAGCGTAAAACAAGCACAAAAACGATCAGTTGCTCTGGAGGCGATAACTCGGTTGAACCTGCCGCACAATGCCCCTATAATGCTGGCCCGAAATGAGGAAGCCTCCAGTGTGGTTAATGACTATAGGAGTGACGCGAGGCGCTGATGGCGGGTGCTGAAATACCGCGGCCTCCAGTTCATCGAATCACTTGGGTTCAATTGGCACTGCTGGTTTTAGGAAGCCTTTTTTTACTGCTGTTCGATAGAGTAATTGCTTACTCGGTGTTCAGTGGTGGTTTTATCGCTATTGTGCCACAGGCATATTTTGCGTTGCGGGCCTTCAGTTGGCGTGGAGCGCGATCAGCACAAGCGATGGCTCGTGCCAGTTATGCTGGAGAAGTCGGCAAGTTTGCGCTCAGTGTGGCAGGCTTCGCCTTAGTGTTTATAATGCTGCGGCCAATAAGTGGCTTGGCAGTTTTTGCCGGTTTTTTTGCGATGCTGGCTATTCAAATCATAGGAAGTGGGCTGTTGTTAAAGGGCAGCTGGCGAAAATAGATACATGCAAGGGTTTTGATAGATGGCAGGCTCAAGCCAGACCGTTTCTGAATACATTACGCATCACCTGACAAACCTTACCTATGGCGAATTGCCGGGTGGTTTTGAGCGTGAGGACGGCGCTATTATTGGTGAAGGCGGCGCATGGGTGATGGCACACGGAGCCCGAGAAGCGTCGGCAATGGGGTTCAGCGCGATTCATGTGGACTCTATGCTGTGGTCGACCGGCCTCGGGATTTTATTTTGCTGGCTTTTTCGGCGCGTCGCCAAAAAAGCAGAGACAGGTGTCCCTAGCGGCCTGGTTAACGTAGTAGAAATGATTGTTGAGTTTGTCGACAGCACCGTGCGCGATACCTTCCACGGAAACAACAAGTTGATTGCACCGCTGGCGCTAACGATTTTTGTCTGGGTATTATTGATGAACCTGATGGATCTTGTCCCGATCGACTTGGTTCCCAAGGTTTTAGAGGTTGTTGCCGGGGTCCCTTTTCAAAAGATCGTACCCTCTACAGACGTCAATATTACGCTAGGCATGGCGATCGGTGTTTTTATTCTTATGCTGTACTACTCAATTAAAATTAAAGGCTTTGGTTTTTTAAAGGAGCTGAGCTTCACGCCGTTTAATCATTGGGCCTTTATCCCGGTGAACTTATTCATGGAAGTGGTTGGGTTGCTGGCAAAGCCTTTCTCTCTCGGCTTGCGACTATTTGGCAATCTGTATGCGGGCGAGATGATTTTTATTCTAATAGCGGCCCTTTTCAGTGCGGGCGTCGCTTGGATGGTTCCGGCCGGCTTTTTGCAAGTTACCTGGGCTATTTTTCATCTGCTGATCATTCCTCTTCAGGCCTTTATCTTTATGGTGCTGACGATTGTATATCTCAGCATGGCCCATGAGGACCACTGATCCGTTTTTTCATTTATATGCTTTGCTTAATTTAACGATAGGAGAAAGAAATGCCCGAATTAATCTACGTAGCTGCCGCCATTATGATGGGTCTGGGTGGTCTTGGAGCCGCTATTGGCGTTGGTATTTTGGGCGGTAAGCTCATAGAAGGTTCAGCTCGCCAGCCTGAATTGGCACCCAAACTGCAGGTGACGTTCTTTCTGGGCGCAGGCCTGGTCGATGCGATCCCTATTATTGGTGTTGGTATCGCAATGTACCTGATCTTCGTTGTCGCAGCTGCTGCGCCAGTTGTTGCAGGTTAAATCAACCAGCGACGGGAATGGGGCCGCCCTGATAGCGGCCCTCAACAACCTGTGAGGAGCAAGGCGTGAATATTAATCTTACGCTTATCGGACAGATGATCGCATTTGTCTGCTTTGTCATGTTCTGTATGAAGTATGTGTGGCCGCCTATATTGGCCGCAATGGCAGAGCGCGAGAAAAAGATGGCGGACGGGTTGGCGGCGGCAGATCGCGCTAGCCACGATCTAGAGCTGGCTAAACAAAAGGCCGTAGAACGCCTCATTGAAGCCAAGCATGAGGCGGCGAGTATCGTCGATGCGGCCAATAAGCGCGGCGGCCAGATTGTGGAAGAAGCGAAAAGTGCGGCCGTTATTGAGGCGGGTCGGGTTAAGACCGCTGCTCAAGCAGAAATTGAGCAAGAGGCCAATCGTGCGCGCGAACACTTACGAGGCCAAGTCGCCGCGCTGTCCCTAGCAGGCGCTGAAAAGATTCTGGGTGCAGCAATCGATCAAAAGGCTCATGCCGGGCTGGTCGATAAGCTGGCCGCAGAGTTGTAACTCGGGGGAACTATGGCGGAGTTAAGCACAATCGCACGTCCCTACGCCAAGGCGGCTTTCGAGTACGCCCGCGACAAGGGCCAATTGTCACAGTGGAATGAGGAGTTGGCTGCCGTAGCGGCAGTGAGCCTCGATAACACGATGGACGGCGTGCTTCACAACCCTGCGTTGACGGCAGAACAGCAGGCAGAGACGCTCAATGCCGTTTGTGGCGACTCACTGGGAGCAGAGACGCGAAATTTTGTCGTTATTCTCGCTTCTAACAAGCGTCTTGCCCTGCTGCCCGAGATCCATTCCTTATTTGCTCAGTACAAGGCAAATCAGGAGAAGTCGGTGGACGTAGAGGTGATATCTGCCTTTGACCTTGCTGATGAGACGCGGGATAAATTGGCCGCAGTATTAGGCAAAAAACTTGAACGCGAAGTGAAGGTGCGCACGTCAACAGACAGCAATCTTTTGGGTGGCGTTTTAATCAGAGCCGGTGATCTAGTGATCGATGGCTCTGTGCGTGGTGGGCTAAATAAGCTCGCCGAAGCAATGAATTCCTAGACTTTAAGACATAGGATTGAGGAATAGAGCATGCAGCAACTGAATCCATCTGAGAT
>CAJXWP010000038.1 GCA_913062625.1 uncultured Haliea sp.
GCCTCTGACAGCCCCGCGTAACTCGCCTCTTAAATCATGCTCGCCAGCTTTATGAGCAAACAGCTGATGTCAATCGGTTGCGGGAGTATGTGCAAAGGTGGGTTCACTGGCATCGTAGCGGATTGCGGGGTTTGGTTGATCAACGCAACCGCTTTCAACGATTTTGGCTATACGTCATAAACACACTCAACATAACGGATAAAGCACGCCCACTATAAGAGCGGAGGTTAGTCTTTTTTCAAGTGCTAGCTTGAGGTTAAGGTGTGCTTGTCAGCGCGGGATTGAAAACGTCCCAATCAAGAACTATATACATGCTAACGACAACCACAACCATGAATTACCACCATTGGTACTACACGGCGCACCTTTATCCGGCACAGCAACGCGACGCTTGAACAATACATACCCCCCTGGATTATCTTCAACCGCTACGTGATAACCCTTCAGACTAGAGACAGATTCACACGACGTCTTGGCGCCGATAGAAGAGCACACTTGGACGCCGGATGCCGGAGAATTATCACCTGAATCCACAAAGAGCGATATGGACGACATCTGTGCATCAGGCATTTGCCCAGCTTCAAGTGTTACTTCGTACACCAAAGATTCCTGCGCGCCATCAGCATAGACTGTGGCACTTTTGATAATCACCTCGGCTTCACGCTGCTCTTCACCCACTAGCCATGTCAAAACGGCATTGGGTGCGTCTGCAGAAAAGCTATTGGCCCCTTCCGCAGTCCAGAGTGACGCAAACTCAAAGGCAGTGAGGTAAGCCTGTTTTCGATAAGGTCTGTCGGTGAAGCCGAAAACATCTCGGGTGAACGGGATTTCTAATGTGGTATCGGACGTCATTTGTGCGGTTGCTGCCGTCTGTACATACAGCCATTCTGGCTGGCCAGCATTGGCCGGCTGGATCGGGGTGGCGGGAGGCACAACGGGTGACAAATCAAAGCCATTGTCGTTATTACTGTCACTGCAGCCGTAAGTGAAGACTAGAAAAAGGCAGATGATAAAATTGCGATACATCATGATGGGGTTCCGTGTCACTGTGTGGAGGTGTTGAATTTAGATCCGCTAAACTACTCAGTAGAAGCTGACATGTAGCGTTTTTTCATTACCGCTTTGAATTTTCCTATCCTTACAGGATATGTCAGACGTGTAAAGTGACTAAAGAGTTAGCATTCGGCATTGAGACACAGGCTCTGGCGTAAAGTTCCATCAACGTCTTTCTGTCGGGGCCAACGGCCACAACGCGGGTTCTGCGGGCTTGGCTTGGCTGTTTTAGTGTGGCGATTGGCCCCCAGTGGTTGGATAGGCTGGGTGAAGTGCCGCTGGCTGGTCATGCAAGCGGTGTCGCTTTTCAAAGTGCAGACGCTAATGATACATAGCTCGATCGAGGTGACGCAGGCTTACGCACCTCTAGAGTCGAAGGCCATTCGGTACCATGGTGGCTGACGCGACACACCATAAGGTCTGACAACGTGCACTGGTCAGAATATCGCTCAAGACAAAAGCCCGACTGTGGTGAAATCCTTGTAATGACCTGTTGGCATCATCACGACCTTGCGGGACATAGATGAAGAACCGAGCCTGACCAGTCAGGACCTGAGCTCCAGCGCCAACTATCTGAGCCAGTAGACCCTTTACCAGTATCATATCCGCCTGCTATTTGGTTTTCAAACGAGACGTCGTCTTCCGTGTAGGTTACAGCTCCCGATTTAGCAAGAGATGCGACCTATGATTCTGGTTCCACTTCGATCATTTTCATATCGTGATCAATTATTTGATAACCCACTTTTCGTCAGCTAACGGTCACTACCTAGCCGGGCAATTAAACAATCATTTTTGCAATCAGCCCTTCTGTCGCACACCCCATAGCTATTGAAGTAGAGCCATGATACACAGGCCCCGTGGTAAATACGGCATGGTTCAAACCAGCATTGGCATCGCGCCAAAAACGGTGCATAGGGAACTCTTTGTGCAAGGCCGTACCACCGCATCTTGTAAATATTTCATTCACAGCTCGCACTGCGCGCCACGCACCACGCACCTGATCACGACGGCCACTGGCGCGCATCTCGAGGGATACCTCTTTACCTGCACTTGTTAAATCAAACATTTCATCAATGTTAAAGAGCATGGTAGCGCGGGAAGATCTAATCTCCGCCATGGCCTCACCAATTGCCGACAAAATATAAGGATCTTCTTTTGCTGGCCCACCCATCACGATCCGGTCTTTCTGATACTCCAGGCCGGTTCGCATTGCGCCCTCGCAAATCCCTAATACCGCAGAGGCAATTGCACAGGGGAATACTGCGCTCCATGGCATGGCGTAGAGCGGGTTTTCACGTCCCATCTCCTTATATGATGTGCCGTCGAGCACCTTAGAAAACTCCAATGCCCGATAATCAGGAATAAATGCATCTTTCACTACTACGTCTTTACTACCAGTACCCTGGAGACCAACTACATCCCAAGTACCTTCCAGTATTTCATAATCCGAACGCGGTAACATAATATGAAAAATACGGGGAGGCATCGCTGGAGCGCCCTTATCGTCGCCCAGTAACGCACCCAAAACCACCCAATCACAATGGTCTGTACCTGATGAGAAGGTCCAACGGCCATTGAAAATATAACCCCCATCCACAGGTTTAGCGACTCCCATGGGTGCGTAGGGAGAAGCCATCCACACATCAGAATCATCTGTCCATAATTCATCCAGTAATCGGCTGTCGTTAAACGCGGCTTCCCAAGGGTGGCATCCAACCACACCGGAAATCCAGCCCGCGGAAGGATCTTGAGAAGCAATTTCCATTACTGACTTAAAAAAGTCATTGGGATGTGCTTCATAACCACCATATTCTTTAGGCTGCAATAGGCGCATAACTCCAGACTTTCTTATTGTAGCCGCGGTGACATCACTCAAACGACCGAGGCTTTCATTGTTCTCAGCTTCAGCCGGAAAGTTGCTGGCCATCTCATTGATTCTTTCCATTACTTCATGGGACATAGCATTTTTCTCCGTGGGGTGTCATGAATTATTTTTTCATCTAAACACGGGCAGTGTCTTAAAATACCCTTGTTGGCGGACTAATTCAAAAAAAATCCCCACATAATGATATCAATAGGTACTGACAAGTTAACGTATTCTTCCTCGAAAAGTGGAGTTTTAGAATTCATTGCACGCGCTAAACAAACCTAAAATGGCAGTTAGCGGCTCGATTGCCGGTGCCAAGGGCCGAATCGTGTCGGCTCAGGCCATGACCTCAAGTCGACTTGTCAGTACCTGATCTTGGTATAAGCCATGGAAAAAAATATCTACATCATGAAGAACAGGGTGATGTCGAGGCGGTTTATTATCAGGTAATACATTGGAATTAAAGAATTCATCTATCTGATGTTAACCAAAACCTCAAGGATTTTTAAGTTCCGCCAGTTTTTTAATATACGGTGGCGAAACTCCACAACACCCGCCAACAATAGATGCTCCTGCGTTTAGCCAGGATGCTGCAAACTCGGTGTATTTATCCTCGGAGATATCCTCTCTGATCCTGGAGACACCACTATTTATATTGGCTTGATGCAGATCCTCTATCGGCGGGAAATTATTTGCGTAAACGCCTAGCTGAACATTATCAGCTATTCCTTGATCTAATAACGCCTGCTTAGCAGCGATAAGTGCGCCTTCCATCCGCTCGACACAACTACAATTAAATAATATCGCTGAAACATGTTGTCCCGCAATTTGGCTCACGGCATCATAAACTAATTCGCCTGAACGTAGCATCGACTCGGAACTTATTTCATCTTTAACGGTAAATGCAATCCACGTGGGTTTATCTGTAATACGTGTGCGGTCTTTGATCATCAAAGCTTCTGAGATAGAAGATATCGTTTCAGCTAACCAAATATCAACATCACTTTGTTGATTTTTTATCTGTATTTCAAGCAATGGCTTGGCGTGTTCTACTGAAAAAAGATCCGGTCGGTAAGAGCCTAACACTGGCGGGAGGCAGCCGGCGACTAACACACCTGAGTTATCATCAGCACATTCTCGCGCTAATCTGGCGGCGAGTTTAATCAGCTCCGGTCCGTGTTCGTTGAACCGTTGCTGCCCAAGATGAAATGGCACTAACGCATAGGTGTTAGTGGTAATAATTTCAGCACCAGCCTTTATAAAGTTGCGATGTACTTGAGAGACATAATGAGGTGCTTCAATTAACGCTTGAGCTGACCATTCTGGTTGCCGAAAAGGTGCTCCAACACGTTGAAGCTCACGGCCCATTCCACCATCAAGAATTACTGGTAATGTAAACTGCATTGTCATACTAATGTCTTAATCTGATGCCTATTAAACGAAATCAGGATAACGATGCGCTTGACGTAAAGCAAGCGTTGAGCGCACTCGCCACCACGGTGTGCTGGCACCCTCTTCAGGCATGAGATCGGGAGGATACGAGTCGTATTTTCTGCCGATAGCAACTTTATTGTTCCTGTACTTATCAATAACATTTTATTGAAGATTTTTTCTATCCTTGCATTGGTCAGCTCAGTGACCGGGATAATGCTCTTCTTTAACTTAGACTTTAAAAAATCATAAACTCTTAGTTACAAAATAAATCCACCGAGTCCTAGAGGCAAATTGCGCAGGGGAAAAGCAATTGCCTTTAGGATTGCCGGAAATCGTCATATTTAAGTTCCCAGGGGAGCTGCTCGAAATAGATAAAACAGGGCAATTAACAGCACCTCCCAAAGGAACCGCAATTGTAAATGATTCTCATTTACATTTTTAATTTCTTGTTTATACTTACATTGTGATAGAAATTAAATGAAGCAACTGACGATATCTTTAATTCTAAATTTAAAGTGAGAGACGACCATTTTATAGCTATGTCTGAATTCTTTGAGCATTGCCCGACTGCCTCTAGATCTGCGCCTTTTTTAAAAAATCTTGACAGCTGATCTGTAGTTATTTTGATACATATAAATTAATTACTATCATTGCCCTGCTCGTATAAGTTTTTAGAAAGCAGGTGTCACAAGAGTGAAGCTTTCTCTATAGAACATTGAGAGACGACATTGATATTGGATTTCTTGAGGTAATAAAAGGTACCTTTGAAAAAAGGGAAAGGTACTATACAGCTGCTGACGTAGGTATTAGTTGTTTAGAAAAACTAAAACATTTTGGTAAGTAAATTTTTACTACTATAAAGGTAATTACATAAAAGGAATTGTTTGATGCTTGTTAACAAAAGAACTAATTTTTTGTCTTTTTATTTCGCCTTATTAATCTTCAGTCCAGTTCATGCCTTCGCGGCTGAGATGATTATTGGTGAAGAGAAAATATCTCCTGGAATTAACTTAATTTTTGAGGGGGCTCCAAAGGATACAGTTCATCCCAAGCAATACTTTCGCGCTGAATCCGATACAGACATCCATATCGAGATGCTAGCTAATTGGTCTGATGAAGCTCCAAAAGGATCTCCAGCTGGTGGATTTGTCGCATATCTAGAAGTATATGCAAATATTAAAGGCAGTGGTGGCAATCAGATTGAAGTAAAGCTAACTCCGCATCTGAATATGTCGGACAACTTGCATTACGCTCAAAATATTAAATTACCTGGAAAGATTGATGAACTTTATGACGTTAAATTTACCATTAGTCCGCCTAAGCAAGATCAATTAGGCATCCATTATGACTGGAACGGAGAAGTTGGTCCCTTAATTGATGAGACAGTCTTTGAATATAAGAATTTAGACTTTAAAGAAATAGCACTTTCTTCTAGGCGTTAATTACGTATTGAAGGAATAATGAGTCTGGGTAGACTCAAACCACCGACCTTACCCTTATCAGGAAGATGTAAAATTTTCAGCCCCGCTTTTATGCCAGGCAGTATAGCCCTCTTAAATAGAGATCTACGAGTCTCTTTTTACCTAATCGACCGGCCTGATACCCACTGGAGCGGGTGGCCAAGGCCAACGGATTCTCACTACACGCCGGCGTGAGCTGGAAAGAAACCTAGGGCAACAGCATATGATCAGTAAGGTAGCCAGTAAAAAAAGTCTGCCTCGCCTCTTTGCGTTCGACAGTTCATCAATGGACAGATGTGAATTGTTCGATGCCTGAGGCCGGTAGAACTTCACAGTGATCAACCGGCTGTTCACGATCTTTTCAGGACTTGCGGGTCGTATCCATAAGAAGACCTACTCACGATAGCTCTTTTGTTTGCCCTTTACTTCAACTTGGCGGGTTCTATCGGGGCCGCATAAAATAAATTTTAACTAAATTAATACGCGTTTACGTCCACGGATATAGTCTTTTACGAGGACGTCACCTTGTGGATTTGCTGTTTTCTTTTTTCGAATTTTTAGCAAGTTTCTATTGATGTAAATATCTTCGATGTCGTTTCCACCACCCAATTCGGCAATAATTTCATATATTAGATTTGTCATAGCCGGATTCTTTTCCCATGGGTGTCCGCCTGATTGCGCCTGCGGACCATGGCTCCACGCCCAGTCTTCTATCAAATATGTCCCGCCTGCTTTCATTAATGGGAACAGCACTATGAAACTCTTCTTTGTCAATTCGTACGAATGCGATGCGTCATCAACGACCAGATCAAGCTCTCCATCTAAATCGTCTTTCACTATACTCTCAAGAAGTACGCTATCGCCTTGGGATGCACCGTAATACGTTTTAATGTGCCCGGCATCTGCCTGAATGTAGTTTTCTAGCGCTTGTATCTTGTTTTTCATGATATCTAAACCGACCATTTTTTTCGGTTTCAATAATCTGTCCAAAAATACTAGTGACCCACCTTGAAACAGCCCTAACTCCAGAATATGACTAAATTCTTTTCCTAATTCCTCATAATTTTTAATATAGCTCTTGTTTTTTACTAGGGTGAAATTTTTGTCGGTTGACAAGCGTCTTTGTGAGCCAGGCGTGACATCGATACTAAAGGTGATGTCACCCATAGAAAATCGGGTATTATCTAGCCACTTCATCGCCCCGTCATTGTCCGTGTTATTGATAAATTCACCTATATTTCTTTCGTTAATAAATGCCAACGTGTCGGTCAAATAAACGTCTCGATAGGGAGACCTACCCTACAACTGCAATCATGCTTTAACGTCCCGCCGCCATTATTTTTCTCTGTGTCGAGCGCAGTGGCTTTCTCGTTTCCCCCGTGATCTTACAGGTACAATCAGTCCAACCGCAACCAGCCTATGTGCATCGTTTAATGTCAGATCTTTCTCATGCCATTGTCCTACTAATCGCGAGTTTTTGTGCTATTGCTTTCGCTGATCCTCCCAGTGGCTTACCTGAAACGGTGCGGGACGCTTCCTCTAACAGAAATACGTCAGTTAACGGGTAACAGGATTAGGTGGGCCTAAGCCCATTACACACAAGGCTGCGATGTGGGCTCCGCGCGACTGAAGGTTCAATAACCGGACTTCGTGGCCGAAACGGTGGCTAAATCAGTGCTGACGGGGAGCGGGGCTTGGGGGGATCGCGCCCGGAGGCACGATTTCTGTTATGTATCCCATGGGTAGTACTCCACCACAAGTTGAAGACTCGAAGGGCGCGGGTTACACAACCGCCACGCTATCGGGCCGTGCATTGGATGTGCGAACACAGTTGGTGTAGTTTTTTTCGTAAAGACAAATACTTTTCCGGAAAAATACATCGCGCTATAGCGACGATACAGCTAGCAAAAGGTCTGGACGAAGGCATCCTTCGCCTGCTTCGCTTCGGCTGACCAGTTTCCATTAAGAGTGCCGTCTCGATCTGTTCTGCACCCTTTCCCGCACCCGGCGGCACACCCGATTGGGTAACGGTGTCCAGAGAATTTAATTCTTCCTGAAAGATCGAGTGCTCACATGAAGGGGCTCTGGCCCCTTAAATCTCCGGCCGCTTGTCGCGGCTGAGACGGTCGCCTGCTATCATATATGTGCTAATCTTCGCGAACGGAATAATCTGGAATATCAACTCGTTTGATCAATGGGGTGTAGAATTGGGTAAGGTGCTTGTCAACAAGATCGTTCCCGAGCTGCAGTCTGGCGAGGAGCCACTGCTATCCCATGGCAGCTCCGATCAAGACTTGATTTATTGCTGCGGTCCCTGGTTTCACGTCTGATGGAATTATTGGAGAAATCCCGTTTGCGGGAGAGTCTGTTCTCTTGGCGCGCGCTCCGTCGACACTCGGTATGGATTCTGGCTGCATCGGCTACCGGCGCTGTAGCCGGTCTGTTCCGATACCTTGACGATTGGAGTGTCCAATTCTCACATTGGCTCGCAACGGTTTCGCCATGGATTCAGCCGGCCATGCTTTTCTTCGGCATGATTCTTATCTGCCAGCTACGCGACCGCTTCTTCCGTGGAACCGATGGCACCGGGATTCCACAGGCCATTGCTGCGCTCAAGATCGAGGACGGTCCGGCCCGCGATCACGTCCTTTCCTGGCGTATTCTCGTGGGCAAGGGACTGCTTCTTGCAATTGGCTTATTTGCCGGAATGACGATCGGCCGCGAAGGCCCCTCCGTTCATGCTGGTGCGTGCTTCATGTACCTCTCGAATCGCTGGGGGAATTTCCAGAGTTGGCTGGTGCAAAGAGGGCTGATTCTTGCAGGCGGCGCCGCCGGGATCGCCGCGGCTTTTAATACGCCAATCGCCGGTATCATTTTCGCGGTTGAAGAAATTGGCCGTTCCTTCGAGAAGAAAAATGCAGGCACCATTGTGCGGACAGTCTTGGTCGCCTGTATCGTGTGCATGGCTTTTTTTGGCGATTATTTGTTTTATGGGAAACTCGAAACCCGACTGGAACAGCCGCTGGAATGGCTAGTCGTGCCCGTTCTCGGGGTGATCTTCGGCCTCCTCGGTGGGCTTTTTGCGCAGAGCCTGCTGCTGACCACCCGCCCCTATGGTCGTTTCTATCGCCGGCGTCCCCTAATGGCAGCCGCCTCCCTGGGCGCAGCACTCGCACTGCTCGCGATCGTTTCGGACGGATTCAGCTACGGCAGTGGATACCCGCACGCGCAAGCCATACTGATGGAAGGGACCGAGGTCCCCGCCTGGGGATTTGGGGCGATTGCTCTGGGGAATTGGATTGCCCTGCTCAGCGGCATCCCCGGAGGTCTTTTTGATCCAAGCTTGGCAACCGGCGCGGCGCTGGGCCAACTGACCGCTCCGTTTCTGGAGTTCATGGACCCCCAAGCGGTGATTCTCCTCTGCATGGTGAGCTATTTTTCCGGAGTCGTGCAAAGCCCGATTACCGCATTTGTTATTCTGGTCGAGATGACCGATGCGCGCTCCATGACCGTGCCTCTCGCACTCGCTTCCATGCTCGCTTTCGAGGCTTCGCGGCTGGTCTGTCCGACGGCTCTCTATGAAGGCCTGGCGGAAACCTTTATGACCAGACTGCGCCCCTTTGAAAGTAAGGACCTCCCCCCGACCTGAGCATCCAACTCACGGGACGACCACGCTGGAAATGGGGGAATTGTACTTTGACTTTACTGTCTGGCCTTGCATACGCTTCAAAAGGCCTTCGCACAGCTTTTTGGGTGCTGCAGCTCGAATAAGGTCCTGAGAACGTAATTAACAAGATCCTGAGCTTCCCAAAATTTTCTAGGAAGCCAATGCAGTTAAAATGTAACCCTATTAGCGATGTTTGTGACGAGCCAATAATGCACATGGCCCATAGTACACATCGATCCCCCTACCCCTCCTGAACGGCTACCACCGATTGGTGTACCAACCACCGGTCCATTAATGAATACGCTACGGGCACCACTAGCAGTGTCAACAGTGTAGAGCTCAACACCCCACCAATCACCGCAACCGCTAGCGGACCATACTGTCCTGCACCCTCACCCACCCCAACGGCAGCCGGCAGCATAGCCAATACAATGGTTAGAGACGTCATTAACACCGGGCGCATGCGGCGCGGACACGCTTCGCGGATAGCCGTTGCAGTATCCATACCCTGCCTGCGATAGCGGTTAATCAAATCCACTAGCAGGATGGAATTTTTTGACACCAGGCCAATCAGCAGTACCAACCCAATCATCGAATAAATATTAAGGGTATGGCCTGCCACCCACAATCCCACTACGCCGCCAACAATGGCCAGCGGTTGGGCAAGCATCACCAGCACCGGTTGCAAGAACGAATTGAACTGACTGGCCAGTACCATATAGATCAGAATTAGGCCGGTCACGAACACAAATAAAATAGCATTAACTGACTTGCCGAGTTCTTCGGCCTGTCCTGCCAAGGCCACTTGATACCCGGGCGGCAGCAGTTCCTCACCCAGCGCCTTGAACTCATTCACGGCTTGGCCCAAGTCCATCTCTGGGGTCGAGTTGAATTCAGCGGCGAAAGCCAGATCAAAGCGGTTAACACTGGCCGGACCCAGTGATTCTCTAATCTCGATCACGGAACCTAGGGGCAGCAATTGACTGGCCGGCCCCTGCAGGTAGACGTTCTCCAGATCGCGGGCCTGCCGCATGCTGTCACGCCGCGCGGCGAGACGCACATCGTAGCGCTCACCATCGCCAGACAGCGCATTGTATTTGGCAATATCAGCACCGCCCGCTAATACACGCACCGTGTCGCCGATCTGCTGGGTACTGACCCCCAGCGCTTGAGCCCGGTTACGGTCAACGTCAAAATATAACTGGGGCCGATCCATTTTCAATTCCATGCGCACATCGCCCATGCCCGGTATTCGTTTCATGCGCTGCTCCATCTCGCCGGCAAGCTCCGCCACGCGGTATAAATCCGGCCCAGTAATAAACGCGACGAAAGGCTCGCCGCCAGAACCAAACATAGAGTAGGCGCCGACAAAGCCCTGCACACCCGGTACCCGCCGCACCGCCGTTCGGACCTCATTCATAATTGTCTGCTGTGACCGATCACGGCTGCCCTGACCCGACAGCAAGACATTCAGCGTGGCTTGATTTACCTCACTGCCATGACCAGTGCCGACGGTACTCAGTACCCGTTGCACCTCGGGCACATCGGCCAGTATCGATTCAGCCTGATCAATTTTTGTTTCCATGTAGTCAATCGAGGATCCCAGCGGCGTCTTCAACTTTACTAGGAAACGCGATTCATCATCACCGGGGAAAAATTCACTGCCGAGCTGTCCCATAAACCACCCGGTTGACAAGACCAACATCGCAGTAAGCCCCAGCACTATCACACGATGGTTCAGGCTAAAACTCAGTAGTCGTCGGTACAGCGCTTCTAGCCTCTGATGAAACCTAGTAATGTGCCTGCCCAGCCAGCCCGGTTCGCGCGTCTCGCGCTTCAAAAACCGTGCACACAGCGCAGGGGTCAAACTCAGTGATACAAACAGCGACGCCACCACGCCGACCGACACCACCACTGCGAAGGAGCGCATGAACACACCAACCATGCCTTCTATAAAAATCACCGTGGCAAAAATACACACCAAGGTTAGAGTCGCTGCCAGTACGGCAAAAACCACTTCATTGGTGCCGTCGATCACTGCCTGTTCATGATCCGTTTCACCAGCCTCAATATGACGGTGAATATTTTCCAGTACCACAATCGCGTCATCGACCACCACCCCGATCAACAACAGCAAACCGCTTAGAGTCATAATGTTAAAGGTATAACCCCCAAAAAACATCACCACCACCGCACCAGCGAGTGACACCGGTATCGCCGTGGTAATAATCGCGGTGGCCGGCACGTTCAGTAAAAACAACCAGACCACCAACGCTGCCAGCAGCGTGCCTTCCACAATGTGGTTCTTAAGCGCATTGGCCGTTCCGGAAATAATACTCGAGGCATCGCTGGCCACCACCAGTTGCACGCCATCGGGTAGGGAGGGAATAATTACATCGTCCAGACGCTCATTAATTTCATTGACAATCGCCACGGTATTGGCGTTCCTGACCTTGCGTACTGCGATCGCCAGCGCGTCCTCGCCGTTGAATCGGGACACACTGCGCTTATCATCTAAGCCATCGCTGATGGTCGCAATGTCTGACAACTTCACCGGCACCTGTTCTCGCCACATCACTACCAGATCAGCCAGCTCCGCCGTGCTGTGAAACTCTAGATCCAAATGCAGCAGCTTTTCCAGCATGCCACCGACGAGATAACCACCGGGTAATTGCACATGCTCACGGGCAAAAGCCGCCATCACATCCTGGGCGGTGATACCGAGAGCCGCCATCGCCGACAGATCCAGATCGACACGAATCTTGCGTTCACGGCCACCGCCAATACTCACCCCACCCACGCCATTCACATTTTCCAACTGGCGTTTGATCCGTGTCAGCGCAATCTGGTTCAACTCGCTGAGCGGCCGGTCACCCTTTAGGACCAGCCATACAACGGGTTCGGCATTCATATCTAATTTTGCAACGATGGGTGTATCGGCCTCGCGCGGCAGATCATTCATAACCTGGTTCACCTTCGCCTGAACCTCTGTAAAGGCCACGTCTGGGTCCTTGGTGGACATAAATTCAACCATTACCTCTGATACACCCGGGGTAGACACCGACTGAATGTGCTCAATACCTGCGATCGCATTGACCGCCGATTCCAGCACCGAGCTGACGCTGGCATCCATCACTTCCGGACTCGCGCCCGGGTTCACAGTGGTGACGGTAATTAACGGCGGATTAACATTGGGCAGCCTATCCAAGCCGATACCGCGCAGACCGACAAAGCCAAACAACAGCAATGCTGCGCTGAGCATATAGGCCAGTACCCGCCGGCGAACGAATAATTCGATGATGTTCACAGTACAGGTGCAGCCACTTCGATATGACTGCCGTTACTGAGCAGACCGGCACCTTCAACGACGATCAGGTCGGTGATGTTAATGCCACTGATAATTTCGACCCATCCTGCCTCGCGCCAACCAGCAGTGACCGGCACCGCACGAGCCTGATTGCCAGCAACCACAAACACCACATTACGGCCATCGCGGATAACGACTGCCATCAGAGGAACCGTGAGAGCCTGCGCACGCCGTTCAACTACCAAGGCAACATCGGCACTGGCACCAGGCAGCCAACCGCCCGGGTTATCAAATTCAACGCTGACCTCTACGGCGCGGTTGTGCACATTGATCTGAGGGTTAACCGCCGCCACTTCACCGATGGCCGTGGCGCCGGGCGACGCAGGTGTTGTCAGGTGCACCTCTTTGCCCACTGCGATCCTGGAAGCATCATGTTCAGGGAAGCCGATACGGGCGCGTAGCCGCTCCACGCTGACCAAGTCGAACAGCGGCTGGCCGGTGGTGACATAATCTCCGGGCGAAATATAGCGGCGAGTGATCAGCCCATCGAGCGGCGCCACAATGCGGGTTTTCGACTCTATATACTGATGCTGCTCCCACTGTTTGTGGGCAATATCACGCTGCGCTGCCAGCATTTCCAGTTGCGCCTGCTCATCTTCCAGTTTGTCCTGAGACACCGACTTGGATTGTGCCAGCCGCAGCAGGCGCTTGACTTCGCTGTCCTGGTTCTCAAACAACACATCGTAACGTCGAACTTCTGCGGCAGACTTGGCCGACTCGATCGCATGCAGGGTACTGTCCAGAGCGGCGAGTAATTGTCCCGTCTCTACCCGGTCACCCTCTCGCACCACAATCTGCTCGACCTGCCCCGACGCTTGCGCAGAGACGGTGGGATCATTGATACTCTCTATACTGCCCAGCGCCGTTAATACGTCATCGATATCGCGCAGCTGCGGATGCGTCACTACGACTGACGTTACGCTCTCCTGAGACTGCGGCGTCCTGTCCGGCTCTGGATCGCCACAGGCAGTGATCAAAATAAGTAGGATTAAAGCCGATGGTAACTTCACTGGTTTCGTACTCCATTCAGTAGTAGGGCGACAATGTGGTCTGCGAGATACGGTAATTTTTGATGTTTGGGACGACCGGTATCCAACTGTGCAGACAGCTTTCTGGCTTCGAGATGGTGAAAGATCAGTCCGGTCAGGTCGAGCACCATCAGATGGCTATCCATATGCGGTGCAAGCTGCGCCATCAAGCCGACAAGGAACTCGTGGATCTCGGGAAATACGCCATCTGCCAACAGCTTCAAGCGTTTCTGGTCACCATCAAGGAGTTCACGAAAATAGATACGACGAAATTGGGCTTGTTTATCAAATAACGTGAGCAGTCTCGATACCGTAACCGCCAATTTCGCCTCGGGATCCTCTTGCTGACTGGCTAGGCTGACCAAATCAGTCGTCTGGCCCTCATAAAGGTACTCCACCGCTGCAATATACAGCGCTTCTTTGTTGGTAAAGTGATGGTATATCGCGGCCTGAGTGATACCGGCGCTGCGGGAAATCTCGCGCATCGACACGGCTCTGAAGCCGCGCTCAGCAAAAAGCTCGGCGGCAACACCCAGGAGTTTCTTTTGAGTGGGTTCCATCAACTCTAGCGACTAAACGTTCGATCAGTAGAATACTGGGTATTGGTTCCTCGGTCAAAGTCTGTGGTATCTCAAATCGCTGTTATCGGATATCTCTTGCCACTGTCTTTTATTTTAACAGACCGAATGGCAAGCATACCCCCTCGGGGGCTTGTCTTAGCGCTTAACCGAAGTAACATGGCGCTCTGGCGATACATCACAAACTCAAGACACTTAGCTCGGGAACATCACTGCATGTGCAGGGGAAACTAGCTTGTGGGAATGCAGGTGAAGCTGCACTGAAACGGTGGTCGTAGAAGCGCGTCAAAGCAGGCCCTTCGCATCATTCGTCAGAGCGTTTACACGCCTTATTCTTGATAAAACTGTTATAATCAAAACGAGAGACTTTACACCAACAGAGGAACGTAAAAATGGCCGACATTGATATCGGAATAGATGCAAACGACAGAGAGAAAATAGCGGAGGGACTAAAACGGCTTTTAGCGGACTCTTATACGCTGTACCTCCAAACACATAATTTTCACTGGAACGTAACCGGTCCACGGTTCCGAGAACTACATCTGATGTTTGAAGAGCATTACAACGAATTGGCACTAGCTGTTGATGAGATAGCAGAGCGTATTAGAACGTTGGATTTTACTGCTCCAGGGACCTATAAAGAATTTTTAAGGCTGAGCTCAATCAAAGAGGTCGAAGGCGTGCCGAGTTCGGAAGAAATGGTGGACTTGTTAAAGAAGGGACATGAGCAAGTTGTTAAAACAGCCAGAAACACATTAAAGCTGGCACAGTCAGCAGATGACGAGTCAACGGCGGCGCTGGTTTCAGACCGTATGCGAATTCATGAAAAGACAGCGTGGATGCTCCGAGCATTTCAAAAATAAGTAAGACGCCGTGCGCACAAATAAACCAGCACACGGCCTACTTTTGGATTTCCTCCGTGCTCGCCAGCTTTTATGACCAAACAGCTGATGTCAATCGGTTGCGGCAGTATGTGCAAAGGTGGGTTCATTGGGATCGTAGCGGATTGCGAGGTTTGATTAATCAACGCAACCGCTTTCAACGGTTTTGGCTGTGCGTCATAAACACACTCAACATAACGGATAATAAAGCCCGCCCACTATAAGAGCGGACATCAGTCTTTTTTCAAGTACTCGCTTGAGATTAAGATGTACCTAGTTACTAACACTTTCATAACATCTCCACCCTTCTTCGGGATCCCAATAGCCGGCCGGCGGCGAAAACGGTGCACCCGTATCATGCACCCGAACCCCGCGATTATCGACGGCATCAGTAAGCCCTTTAATCGTCGGTGCGTTCCGCGCTTTCTTGCTGGGTGCCTTGACCGCTTCGGTCAGGTTCGCGTCGGTCACATCCCTAAATTCCGCAGAGGCGCATCACCGTATGCCCGGTCTCACTCAAGTGACACCAGTATTTAGTGGCCAGGGTATCTAAACTTAGAGGATAATTAATTTCGGTTTTGAATCGGCATCATAACCACTGCTAATCAGCGACCGATAGTGCCTTTCACTTCTCTAAGTCGTGATCTTGCATTGCCCTAGGCGGTGCGCGTTTGCAATGGCGATCAGAGGTGACTATACCTCAACCCTATCTGCGCCGACTGACGTCATTTTGCAGAACGAATAATGATATAGCCCACCAACGCGCGGGCTTTATAAATCCTCATGGCTTTATATAAACTATTTGTTAGATGGGCCTTTAAGCGATTTCCATAATCTGGATACAACTCTAACAGCTTACCTTCGCTTCCCAAATGGCAAGCATACGCCCCAGGCAGCATGCCTTGGCGCTTAAGCGTAGTAGCATGACCCTGCGGCCACGCATCACAAACGTAAGACACTTAGCGCGTAAAAATGAGATCGCACGAATAAGGGCAGACGTAATTCCTCTAGCTGGCCAGGCAGAGCCGCACCTGAACGGTGCTGCGCGTTGTCGGGGCAAGCCAAGGCCGTTCACCTGACGTTGTCGTGTGTGTGCGAGCAATCCCAGCGGTGACTCCGATGAGGCCGTTTTTCTAAAGTACTCTTTTCCTATTGTAGTACCTTTATCTTGCCCCAATAAACAAAACGGGTTGTACAATCTGGTAGACAAATCCCGTTTATGCTTATTATACTTAGCCTAACTCGGTCTACAGGAATATTGGAGATTCTATGCCGCTCGGACCAATGGACGATTTTCTCGCTCACCAGACACCTGAAACCTTTGATCATGTCTATTCGGGTGATCGCACCTTCTACGATCGGCATTATTTCAATTGCCATTCCTGCAGCGAAGATATTTTCCTCATTACGGGAATGGGCCAATACCCAAACCTTGGTGTTACTGACGGCTTCGTTTGCATTTCCGTTGCAAAAAAACATTACTGCGTGCGCGCATCGCGTGAACTAGGACACGATCGCCTGGATACTTCCGTTGGTCCGCTGCGCGTCGAAGTCCTCGAGGGACTTCGCAAGCTCCGCATTACCTGCGCACCAAACGAGTGGGATCTAGATTTTGATTTGACCTTCGACGGTTTCGTCCATGCCCAGGAAGAGCCGCCGATGATTCGACGCGTCGGCAATCGCCTCACCGAACACACGACGCGTTTCGCCCAAGTCGGAAATTATCAGGGCTACATCAAAGTCGATGGCCGTCGCTTCGAGGTCACCCCTGATACCTGGAAGGGTGTCCGGGATCATTCATGGGGCGTTCGACCTAACGTGGGTGAAAACGAGCCTGCCGGCATCCTCGCAAAGTACCGACCGGAAGGCGCGTTCGGCCATTTCCACAACTGGATTCCGATGCAATTTGATGACTTCATGATCAAGGTCTATTTCGATGAGGACAAGGACGGCAATCGCTATTTGGAAGAAGCAATACGAGTTCCTCGGATAGGCATAGACGAGCCGACGATCCACCTTGGCAGCCCCAAGCATGACATCACATGGAAGCCGGGTACCCGCGAGATAGCGCAGACCGTGCTCACCTTCGCAAATACCGATCTCCGTATCGTAGGAACCCCACTTCGAACGAATTACCTTTGCGGCGGATCGGGCTATCGCCCCGACGAGAGCTGGGGACACGGGTACTACCAGGGCCCACTTAAGGTTGAGGGCCTCAACTGGGACCTTACTGACCCTAAGCAATTCGCACAGGTCCAAGGACTCAATGAAATGCTCTGCCGCTGGGAGCTCTCCACCGGCGAGATTGGCTATGGCATGCACGAGAACGCATGTTCTGGCGTTTATCACCCGTACGGGTTCGACACGCCAGAGGCTGTCGCGCCCTAGCCGCCGCAGCGCTTCGAGTCAGGGCCTAGTCCCCTCAAGCTCTGGCGGACGATTGTCCGTAGAGGCCCTCTCAGCTCGCAAGTTCAACCCGACACGACAGTAAGATGCAGCGCCCACCAGATATCTCACTCGACCACCATAGAACCCCGCCCGACTCCAAAGGCAGCTTGCTGTCGCCGGTTGATTAATCCAACATCGGATGTAGTATTTTTTCTAACTCGCAAGCAGCGGCGTTAATATTATATAGTCCAGATGAAGTTCGTTACGCTTAATCCAATTGTGTCGCCAAAGACTGTAGCTCCGAGTGAATTCAACGCAATAAACAAAGAGGAAGAACAGCATGAATAGTATTCAAAAGCCTATCGAGACACGGTGATACCTCTCTCTGCCAGCAGATTCTCGATATCTCGATGGCCGAGGTCGAAATGGCAGCACCTCAGACGTTGTAGCTGATGATATTAAGAGGGATTCAGTGTCGATTATAGGACTTCATCAACTGACTTTATTAATTTGGCGACCTAACTTGTCATTATCGGCTTGGCGGGTTGGACAATCTGGTCGACACATCTTATTTATATGTCCTACAATTGGCAGAAACATGGACACCTGACCTGGAGCAGATGAACTTGAAGAATATTTCGCTTTCGATTATCGCAATTCTGGTTGTCGGCATGGTTGTGCTGCTGGGCCTAGGGCTCTTCGGAGGCAGCGATGGGACACATTCAGACAATCTGGCCAGAATTGAGGTCGAGCATCTGCTTAACAAACCGCCTGAAGCCGTTTTTGAACTAATCTCAGCTCACGAGAGATACAAAGAATTTGCCAACTTTGATGAGTCGGTTCTTCTGGAAGAAGGCGATACTGAGAAAAATGGACTTGGTGCACTCAGACGCTTAAGTTCAGGCCGGATGTGGTTTCAGGAACGAATCACCTGTTTTGATCGACCAAAGAAGATGTGCTACCGCGTCGAGGACAACAGCATCATCCCACTAAAACATGAAATTGGCGAGATCACCATTGAACCCATCGATGGGAAGTCTAGGGTGATCTGGGTATCCCATGCACGGGTAGAGTTCCCCTTCCTAGGGCCTTTCCTTGCAAGGCGAATGGAGTCAAGTTCGGCTGAGGCTTTTCTATCGATCTTAAGGGGCATCGATAACGCTAATTGATGGTTGGCAAACAGGCCAGTAGCCTTGATGATTCAAGCAAACCAACTCAACCAGATCGCAAAAACGTGTGGTCAGATCTAAAGCCATTGCTCTTTCCCAAGTTCTCACACATTAACTTTTCGAGATCAGAAGAACCTGCCCTCTTTCCTCAAGCTACCGTCCTGCCGCATTCGCCGAACAACCTCTTCCTGAGATCAGGATAAGACTGAGCACCGACGACAAAGAAGTCCAGCGCGGAAGCATGGGAACTAAGACCATCACTGAGATCAGTGATAAAGACTAACGCTCGCTTGATATGCCCTGGGATCAGCTGGAGGCATAGCGTGCCAGGAAGGATACCTGACTAACACTCGCTGTTGTCGCAATACCTTAGTGAATGATTGGTTCGGGGTACATCTCGTGCGAGAGTTTGACCTCTAGCGCGTTACTCGATTCTCGCGGTGGCTGCCCGATCATCTCGTCGTAAGCAGACTCGTGCCTTAGGGTGATAGTTCCAACAGGTAGGACCTGAAGTATCTCTCTCATCTGCTGTAGGCTTCGAGTACGGATGGTTTTCCGCTTCTTGTCTACCAGCAAATGGGGCCCTGCGGGCAGGGACACCGTGACCTGATAAAGCGCCTGCTCAAGGGAGTGGATGGTGACATCAACAGCATTGGGCAATGCGGCGAACTCATTAATGGTAAGTCTCATGGTTTCATTCCGTCGTCTGTTCCTGTGGTGGCTTCTTCTGGAGGATTACCCGAATAGGCCCTCACAAAGATAAAAGGAAAACGTTAGATACTAGCGGCCTTAACACCGTGGGGCGCGACAACACCAACTAGCCAAACATTCTTGTCTTCAATTCGATATCGTAGCAGGCCAGCCGGCATCTTTAAAGACAGCAATAAGATGTGCTTCAGTAACCGAATCGTTTCCGAGAATCGCTGCAAACAACACACGCCCCCAGCACCCGCGCTGGCAGTTGCCCGCCACACGGCTCCGCGCTTCAAGAGCAGGCCTGCTGTGGGTGGTCGTTGTCGTTGTCATAGTCGTTAGGCGCTAAAAGTGAGATTCCTCCACTTCCATACAAGCTCTCATCAGGATAGATTGTGCAGCAGACCACGATTATTCTCGAGTAAACCTAAAATAACGAACAACTAGTGAGAGCAGTATCCATATGATGCAACAAGCCATCGCGATGCTCAGTACGCTGACCGCCAACGGCACGGACTAATCGTTAAAAAGGTTTGACTACAGTTGAGTATTCAGATAATTTTTTAATCTTATCCAAAACTTAAAGGACGTATGTTATGAGAACTTTTATCTTTGTACTAACACTCCTAATGTCGTTTTCGGCATTTAGTGACCATCATGGCGATGCCGTTGCCGGCAGCGGCGCATTTGTCGCGCTGATGGTGCAAACGGAAGATACTGACGCGTACATCACGATGCTAAAGAATAATCCAGCACCTTTTAAAGCAATCGGATCATCGGTAGCGGGTGCCTGTGTCACCAAGACTGGGCAAGATTATTCGGGACAAATGTTCATTTTTAATGGTTTTGACTCTTTAGAAGACGCACTGGCCGCTACAAATAAATACGATGCTTTAAAGGCAACGCCCGAACTGACTGCAATCAGAGAGGTCAAGTATCTTGTCATGTTTAAGCCTTTGAACGAATACAAGCTTGATCCAGGTTTTGAGCGTCTATTTAGACTCAAAATTTCTAACGAGAACATACAGGCTTATGTTAATAAAATTGTCGAGTTGCAGGCTGCTTTGCGTGCCGCCGGCCACAAAGTCAACCTTGGCGTATTTCAACCAATTGGAGGTGGCGCCCACGAAGCTTATCATTTGAGGGCCTCAAGTCCATCTGCCGCGGATTCAGGTAGAATCCTTGATGAAGCTTATGCCGACGCATCCTGGATGAGTCTATGGGCCGAAGCATCAGCGTTGGTTGACGAGGTGGTTTCTGACAACTTTGAGCAGTGTGAAATCATCTATACGGTGGAGTAAAACTTGCGGCCATCAGCCCCCCAATAAAAAATTGGGCGTGGTGACCGCTTACTTTCGCTAGTGTGCACTAGGACGCGGTGTAAAGTCTGAGTAAAAATCGCCCGGATACAGTAATAAACAACGGCCCCTTCGGGGCCGTTTTGTTAACAGACACTTTTCTTCAGCCAGCAGTACCCCCTACCGCCATCAAATATTTTTTAGACAATCTTTAAGATGTTGCCGTCAGTTAAATACAATTGCAGTCGCTGACCTTCACTTCCCAAATGGCAAGCATAACGCCCGGGGAGCTTGCCTTCGCACTTAACCAAAGTGGTGTGAGCTGCTGCTTCAACATCACAAAACCAACCCACTTAGGTCGCAAGAATGTGGCCTCAGGTAATAGATAACGCCGCAGTGACAAATTAAAGTGGTGCGCCGGTGGCTAATAACGATGCCTGTGCAACGCAATTTGCACATAGTAACTGATCAAGAAGGTAGCTTTCCGTCAAAAAATTGCGCCCCATATGAGAATTATTCTCGTTTTATTGCTATATTTCAACAAGGCAAGATCTGCATCTCCAAAGCGTACAAGGGTGAGACTAAAGCGCATGCCGCATTGCAAACGTTGCTCAGCTTTCAGGCCGCCCGGGCGATAGACAAACACATACAATAGTAATGTTAAAAAACTTGCATAACTGATGACTATAAAAAGGGAATCCAATGGGAAAAATATACAAAGTTGTCCAATGGGCCACCGGTGGTGTTGGAGGCGAAGCTTTAAAGGCGATTATTATGCATCCTCAACTCGAGTTAGTGGGCGTCAAGGTATACAGTAATGACAAAGCTGGCAAAGATGCTGGCATGCTTTGTGGGATGCCCAATACAGGCATCATAGCGACACAATCTGTCGATGACATTATTGCACTAGAAGCAGATTGCGTGAGCTATATGCCTAATTTGACAGATTTTGATCAAGTTTGTGCGTTGCTGCGATCCGGTAAAAATATTGCTTGCTCGCCGTTTCTATTTTATGCCGAGAATCTTCCTAGCGCAGAGCGCGAGCAGCTTCGCGCTGCGTGTGCAGAGGGAAGCAGCAGTGTGCATGGCACCGGTATTCATCCGGGATTTGTGGGCATGGTTTTGCCTTTGGCGCTATCGGGCATGTCTCGTCGTATCGATAAGATTCTAATCCAGGAACGTGCAGATTGGGCCTTTTATAACCGCCCAATGATCACCTTTGACAATATGCGCTTTGGCCATGCTTTCGAACAGGTGACATTCGAAAACCATCCCTTCCTGAAATTTAATGCTCAGATTTTTACCGATCAAATTGCGATGCTCGCGAAGGCGATGAATCTTAAATTAGACGAGATCAAGATAGACCATGAAGTCCTCACAACCGATGAGGGCTATGACATTATCTGTGGACGCATTGAAAAAGATACGGTCCACGCACAGCGATACTTATGGCAGGGAATGGTAAACGGGAAAAGCCGTATTGAAATCGATGCACTTTGGACCGTTGGCGGCAAGTACCCCGAGCACTGGCCCCAACCCAAGGATGGCTGGACCGTCACATTGGAGGGCGACCCCTCATTCCAGACACACTTTATGGCGCTTGCGAGTTTCGAAAATGCGGCGCAATGCAGCCTGGAAGATCATGTCCATGCAACCGAAACCGCAACAGCAATGCAGGTCATCAATACAATTCCCGCTTTATGCGAATCCGATGTCGGTATTCGGGGTACGCATGAGTTGGGCAGTGTTTATTCAGGACTGGGGATGCAACGTTAGGTACTGGCAAAAAGTTGATTGCTCCGGGATGCGGTATTAAGCACGCATACCCTCCTGCACTTCCGATCAGGTATGTGACTAATTTATAAGCAATCCATCCAGCTATTTGGATGTACACAAGTAGCAACAGCCTCCCAGCATCGGTTCCGTTTAAATACAACTACAGTGCCAGTGCAATAGGTAAATTTGCGCAAAATTGTGTCGGGTCGCAGGCAAGGTGGTCTAAATAATCTGGTAGACACGCCCCGTTTATATTTTCTATACTTTTGAATAGCAGCCCAGTGGCGAGAGTGCTCTTGCGTGAACCACTTTCGTCCCTAGCCAGCCTTTGGGAGGAGCATGAAACTTCGCAACGACAGGGCGCGAGCTTCTCTCATGCTCAGCACCCTACTTTTGACGCTACTCGGAGGCTGTCAGCCTCCTTCTGTGGCACCCAGTGCCACACGTGACGACCACGCACCCGCCACCGAAAGCCGCCTAGTCCCTGAGACGGTTTCACTGGGTCCACGCCCATTCTATCTTCTGGATCAACTTCATCAGGGCCCTCTTCGCACCAAACTCGAAGCCTGCCGTGGGGGGCCTTTCCAAGCGACCCAGTTCTCTATCGGACATCGCGGTGCACCATTGCAGTTTCCGGAACACACGCGCGCGTCGTACCGTGCAGCAGCTCGCATGGGTGCGGGCGCACTCGAGTGCGACGTCACCTTCACGCAAGATCAAAAACTCGTCTGCCGACACTCACAATGCGACTTAGCAACAACAACAAATATTCTTGAAACACCACTAGCCCCGCGCTGTGTCGACCCGTTCGAACCGGCGCGCATAGACCCATCAACTGGCGTACTCTACACTGCCGCTTATGCGCGCTGCTGCACAAATGACTTTACGTGGGCTGAACTTCAAACGCTTGAAGCTAAGATGGATGCCTTCGACCCGCGCGCGACGAGCCCCGCAGCGTTTATTCGCGGCAGCGCGCTTTGGCGAACTGATCTCTATTCGAACGGAGATCAAATCCTTTCTCACGATGAGAGCATCGGCCTTTTTAGATCACTCGGTACGACAATGATCCCTGAACTAAAAACGCCGTCCGTTCCGATGCCCTTTGAAGGAACTTACACTCGGACCGACTACGCCCGAGCTATTGTCAACGACTATCGACGCGCGGGAATTCCGCCGTCTGATGTATTTCTCCAATCGTTCGACATTGACACGCATCGCGAATGGAAAGCTTACGCGCCTGAATTCGCTAGAAATGCAATATTAGGCATAGAACCCTCTCTAGAGGCAAAGACTCAGACGCGGCACTATATCGATTCTCTGCGGCAGGCGGGCATTCGAACCGTAGCTTCGCCGATCTCTATGCTGCTTACGCTCAATAATACCAACGAAATTGTTGCGACGGAGTTTGCAAAAGCGCTGCGCGTAGCTGAAATCGAAATCGTTGCGTGGACCCTCGAAAGATCTGGGCGCATCCAAGATGGACGCGTCGAGGGAAAAACGTCTGATTTCTATCTTGGTTCAATGCTTCCGAGCTTCGACAATGACGGCGATATATATCGCGTCATCCACGCGCTCAATATCCACGTCGGTGTGAGGGCAATCTTTTCTGACTGGCCGGCAACCGTTACTTATTATGCAAATTGCGTAGGTCTTGAGTAGAAAACAGTCACCCAACAGATCCCATTAAATATAATTTCTACTGCATGAGGTGTTTCGGCACGGGCAGAGAATAGCGCAACTTGCTAATAGATTGACGCGGATGATCGCATACGCAATAAAGACCTTTGGATTTCCCAGTGTTTACTAGACACGCTCCGCAGCTGCTGAGGTGCAAGAGCGGATCGAGGAGCATTTGGCAAAATACTACGTAGAGGCTGACAATAAATAATGCAAACAACATTGACCTCAGGTTGCCAATTGATGACATCGTCGGCTCGATTAGCGGCTTCGAGTGTCAATTCTTGGGTACATCGTTTGCTAACCAGAAAGAGCACAAATACGGTTATATTTTAGCGCTATAAGTGTGGCTGGCACACCCCGGGAAAGTCCACTGGAAGATTGAACTGAAAGTACTGGTGCGGCCATCCATTGCACTGAATAGTATGAAAAAATCGGATGGAACAATCGCATGAAACAACTAGAGTCGCAGAGCAGAGCAGCTGCTTGAGACTGCTGGGCAGTATTTCCTGCAGATCCATGACTTAACTTATCAGAACCGTTTACGATGCACATTCCCACCACAGGCCATCATCTACCGTGTCTGCATCAAAGAGGGGCTGATGCAGGGGGACACCTGCGTGTTTCGGGGGCCATCGTCTTTAGGGTTATCCGATTTTTGCCAGTCGAGCGGCATAGTCGCGTAATCCCAGAGCTACGACGCGCGACTGCTCCTGCCCTGTGGCATTCTGCAATAGAACCGCATCTACCTTGCGGCTTAGCCACTTACGAGCGTACTCATCTACTTGCATTAGGCCTGAGTCGCCCAAAATACTATAGCCATCATACGTATCTATTTCCTCATGAAATGACTTCTGTGTTCGTTCTTCGAGCCACCGAAAGCTGTTTATTGGATCGCTGAAGTTTTTTTTGAATAATTGGCTATGGAAATGAAACGCCGGACCGCCAATCTCCAATAATTTTTCCAGAAGTGCGGCATCTCTTGCGTCTGATTGAGGGAACTGTAATCTATACATGTAAAGCAGCCGCATGCCCGAAAGAGATAGCCGTCGGTTAACAGTCAATTTCACGCTTGGTGAGTCTCCCAGCCCTATCGCGCTCCAAAAGTGACCGACCACATCACCATTGGGAAAGTCAGAGTAGGCGTACCTATAGTAGGCCATATTCGAGCGCCCCAGATGCTTTTCGAACATTTTAAAACGTCTTTTATGCATGAATACGACGCTGTCTTCACTGCTAACCAGATTATGTTTCAGCTTTTCGAAGAACGCGCTTTCCATATCGGGTTTGGGCGCACGGAAGTAGGCAAGCAGTTCGATTTTTTTAAAATAGAGTCTAAAGAACTGGAGAAAATTTTCGAACTCGTCTTCATCCAGCATAGAGACGTCTTCTGCTGATAGAATGACATTGGCTTTGTACGTTGCCTCTACTGCCCGCCTCAATTGCTCTTTTGCCCTTGCCATGATGTTCGCGACATGCTTTCCGGTCCCGGGGTTGTTAAGCTGTACCCAACGTGGTTTGAAGCACCTGTTGATTACGAGCGATAGGTTTGGTGTGCCGACGTCGATATATTCAAAATTGAGATGATCAACAAGAGAAAGCAGACTCTGCTGGATAGCCGACGACCCGGTTTTATGCCGCCCCGCGTGAACCAATAGCCTCCTACCACTTTCAACCATTTTCTACAAATACCGTTAATGTAATGTCTTCCGTGTAGATGAGTGCCTGCATGCAACATGGATAGGACAGCCACAATAGCAACACCTAAAACTCCGCAATTCAAGTATAGAAAATGTAAGTGGGGTGTGTCTACTAGGTTATTGAGTCCCTCAAGGCTAGCGGGCTAATGGCTCAATATCACGTGTAATTCAACATGCTGCTATCACTGGCCTGCAGGGTAACAAATATTGTGGCGACAGCAGCCTTCTGCGAAACCACCGAAGAAGAGATTAAGAAAATCGTCAACATCATTGCCCGGTCAATTGATGTAAAACCTCAGGATACTGAAAGAAAATTTCTCCCATTGCCTTTTATCCGTTTATACTTCTATTCGTCAGCCTTCTACTCAGGCTTTGATGCAACAGAAACATTACTCTACCCTTACTAGGTATTGCAAAATGAGCTCTCAGCTCGGTGGCCTTATGAGTGAACTCACGAAGTATCAGCATAACTACGGGGCCTTTGGCCTTAATATTCTCAGCGATATGCTGCTGCCTGAGCTGCCGGTGCATGCCAGCACAGATCTCAACCCGGCGGCGGTTCGGATCATGGCTTCGAGCCACGAAGGCTGGCCGTCGTTGGTGGCAAATGAACATAGCACGCCATTGCTGCAAATGGCTGCGGGGGATTGGCGCTTGGAGCTGGAGGGCATCGGCTGGTTTCGAGCTCACGCGGGTGAAACTCTGAGCTACGAGCGCTGGGACGACAGCGTCAGCGATCGCGACTTGCGCACCTTTTTAGTGACCAGTG
>CAJXWP010000039.1 GCA_913062625.1 uncultured Haliea sp.
GAGATAAGCAGGCCTTTGACCTAGGGCGCGGAGGAATCGAGGTAACCTGCAGCAGCCCCAGAGCTAGGGAGTTAGGGGCAGTCACGGGGGCAAGATAAGCTGGGGAACCTCACACTATTTCGGCCGTAGTATTTCTAGCCCATCCCGTGCACTACCCTATGGTGCCCTTGGGCGCAAGGCAGTGTACATATGGCGATACTTTAGGATACTTTGGAGGGTCAGGAGGCCTGAGAGCCACTGATACCAAGGGGTTCAAAGGGGCCATAGGCCGAGCGGGGATGTACGGTTTACGCAACGGGCAGAAGCACCGGTGACGGTGATCGAACCATTGATACGACAGCGCGCCAGGTCACTGAGGCTAAGGTATTGCTGCCTGTTTTTTGTGTCCAGGCGCTGTGTCAACAGAATTTATGTGTGATGCTGCAAAGAACCAAGATATCGACCTGTCGCAAACACAAACGCCATTACTGGTTGGGCGGGCGGCTACTTCATTGCTAATGTCAGACGCTATGATGTTACGCACCGGAAGTATCCAGTGGGTGGAAGATCTTATTGCAGAATTTGACCTCTATGATGAGAACGAGTCTCGCCCAACACAGAGGTATGTCAAAAGGCTTCTGACCCGTTAATGCTTTGGGCCCAGTGCCAGCGCGTCGCTGTGGGGGACTCCGTCTTGGCCTGCAACAATCTGCAGAGATCTCCGCAGCGCCTGATTTATTAAAAAGGCGTTTTTTTCTCTCATCACTGCCGGGTGCGGGCAGCGGTTAGGGTCAGATTAGAAGCGACTTTGGAAGGACACACCAAGCACCATCGCCGTGTCTATATCTGTTTTGGCAATCCTCTGTCCTTGACCGTCTTCTAGAGACAGAGTGCCTCCCATATCGACGCCCGCCAGCACGGTCATGCTGGTCATCGGCCATGGACTGTAGCTCGCAACGATATATAGCGGCGTACTCGAATCCTCCCCGACCTGAGCGCTACGACCCTCTCGCTCTTCAACCGCAAACCGTATTTTCTCATATCTTGCCGTTAACCCAAGCGTCCACTTTTGGTCTAACTCATAGTTAAGCGATAATCCTGGCCCCTGAGATGCAGCCAGCCCTCGCCCTGTGCTCAGGCTCAGTAACTCAGTGATTTTCCAATCCACCAGTAGGATAGGAAATGCATTGGTTTCATCGCCCACATCAGAGAACCAGCCAAACCCCGGACCGATGGACAGGGTGTCCGAAAATTCCCAACTAAAGCCTGCAATCACACCCTCTGTGCGACCATCGCTGAGGCTGGCCCCCGATTCTGCATAGGTGCGAATACTCGGAATAATAATAGCGCGAATTTTTTCCATGGGGGAAAATCGAACGGGCACTGATAGTCGATAATCTTGGATACGCCCCCAAGGCTTGCGGCCCTCAATGCGTGTGCCAGATGAAAAGTCGTAATCCGTAGTGCCGATTCCAAAAGACACTGATGCGGTGGTATCGCGGCTCCATGCATAACCCAGTCCGGCACTTAGGAAGCCGCGGGCGATGCTCAAGTCACCTGACCCATCGCTTAGATTCGCAGAAAACTGGTTAACAGCCCCACCTGCGGTACTCCACATCCATTGATCAGATACTTGACGCGTTCGCTCTTGTGCCAACACAGTAGTAGACGATAAAGCGAGCAACGCCGTGAAGGCTTGATACCAAGTTAGTCGATGGGTAAGCATCCGAGAACTGTTCCTTGAAAAGTCAATGCGCAGTGTTATACGCAGGTGAAATCAAAAAAGCTGGGGTTAAGTTTGTGAATATTGCATTGACTGCTGCCCTCTGAGGACAATGCAGCAACCGGGCTGCGGGCTGTGTCCCCAAATTCGAGGCGTACTCTGGCTTCCTAGTCTACGGCTCCCCCTCAGGTGCAACCCCGACATGACGTCCCCCCCAGCACGGCTTCACTTGCACGAGGCAGAGTACCTTTGGTCTAATAAAGGCGATCACGCAACTCCCTGAACAGACAAGCAGAAGGCAGTAAACCTCAATGAACTCGGACCACTATCTGGGCATGTTGCCCGACGACCTCGATGGCAAGCCGTATGCGAAATATTGGCAGCCGGCGATGCGCCCGCTGCAACCACACGTTAGAGAGGCGGTGCTGCACGGAGAGGAAGCGGAGGCCTTGGGTTTTCCCATGAGTGAGGCTGACCAGCTCCTTGCGCCCGGCTATCTGGCACTCGAAAACGGCTTCACAATATTGCCAGGCGGTAAAATTTTTGTCGCTGTCCGCACTGACATGCCCCGGGTGACTGGGGCAATGTTCGAGTGGTGGCTGGGCTGGCATTATATGGAACACCAGCGCTACAAGCTTTGGCACCCCCGTGCCCATATCGCGAACGGGACCAACGACATGCAGGGCGACAACCCGCTGCTTAGCGACCGTCAGAAATACATGACCACCCACTATGTCACCGAGTACGTCGGCAACCGACGCGAGGATATCACCATCACCTTCAGCGATCCGGCCACCCTCTTCTCGGACAAAAATCAATGGGCCAACAACGGTATCACGGCGCTCGTCTATGGTCGGGTCGGCCTGCAGCGGGCACGAATCACCATCGGCCATCTGGTTCATCAGATTCGCAGCACGCCGGGCGGCTCAGAGATGCGCAGTCGCTTCTGGCTTGGCAAGCCGCAACTCGATGCGCTGGGGCCCTACAACCCGATCAATCGGCTTCTCGGTTCGAAGCCTGTATCCATGCGCCTCACCGGAGCGCACCTCGGCCGCGACATGCTCGTTCACTGTGGCATGGAGATGCAGCACTTGGCGGGGTTCCTTCCCGACCTTTACGGTGACTATCATAAGGCCTGAGAGCACTACGCCGTGCGGCCAATCATCCAGCACTTTCTTTAAGACGTTGGTATAGCGCACTATTCATCCGTTCAAAGGCAGCACGAGTGTATCCTGTGCGCTTTTTTCTTTGCGGTAATAGCGCTGGGATAAGGCCCCTGAATTCCTCATAGTGGTGTAACTCTGTATTGCCGTCATCACGCGGGTGTAGTTCAAAAACATGTCTTGTATCGAATAGGCCCTGAACACCCAGTCGTCCGGTCCAGTAAAAACTTCTGTTAGCTGAGATTTGACCCAGCTGCGCCGTGAGGTTCAGCGGGTCAGGAAAATTTTCGTCAACAAGGGTAAAGGAGACACTTTCTCCAGCGGCAAATGTTGCTTCGACTCTGGGCAAATACGGATTCCAATCGGGATAACCCGCAAAGTCAGTCAATACGTTCCAGCTTTTCTCCGGACTGGCGGGCAGCGTTATCTCAGTGTTAATGGTATACAGCGGTGGAACACGATCAGAGCCGAACACATACAGACCTGCGAAGGCGGCGGTGATCGTCATTGCGCAGATTAGGCGCTTTTTCTGTTTCATTGGATTTCATCCTATCCGTCGACGATACAGGGGCCCAGGCTACTATAGAAGATGAAAAAACCGAGACCACCTGCCTATCTGTTGAGACGATCGCAAACATACAGGAAGCAATCGTCGTTGGAATATCCGCTGGAGAGACCCTATTCACTTATCAGTATTTATAGCGCGATTCTAAAGATTTGCGCCCCTTAACTCGTCAGTATCGCTCGATCCGCACAGGCACAGATTTAAAATTAGGCGTAAAGCTCCTGGGATCGATGCGTCTTTCACACAGCACGTTGGCTTCAGGGTAGTACGCTAGAATATTCCCGGGAGGTATATCAAAAGCCTGCGCCTTCATGTTATCCAGCTTACCACTGGAGGAGGTGACGGTAATTCTATCGCCGTCATTTATGGCAAGCTTCTTCATATCCTGCGGTGAGATAAGTACCGCATCACGTCCAGCGTTATAACGATAAGTGTCATTTTCTTCATAAATAATTGAATTAAACTGGCCCTCACTGCGTATGCTCGCTAAAAGAAAAGGGTATTCATTTGTGTCATCTTTGGGCTGAGGAATAGCCTGTATTTGAAAGGTCGCACGCTTATTTTCGGTATTGAAGTGAGGCGCATGTAATAAGCGATTACGCACATAAAATTCTTCCTTAGCGACACCTATGTCTTTCAGATCTTCCATTCCTGGTATTGTTTTTGCGATCGCGTCGCGTATTCTTTCATGAGACCCAAATGCTTCAAAACTAAACGATTTTTCTGCGGGAAGATTTTTGTCAACTAAACCCTTTCCTAAGGCAGAAATAATACTCACTTCGGAACGTGCGTTATCGATGCGACTAATGCCGCCGTCACTCAAACGCACAAAATTGAACATTGATTCTTGTGTTGTAGATTGGCTTTCTTCATCTCTTGCACACACGGGCAGCACGAGTGCTTCATTTTCAATGCCATATAGGTGCCCTTGGTTCAAAGTCGTGGTGAGGTACAGCTTAAAAGCCACTTTATTCAGTGCTGCTTCCGCCCATTTTGAATCCGGTGTGGCGCTGTATAAATTGCCGCCAACAATACAGGCATTGTCTATTTTTCCAGCGTAAGCTGCTTCTAAAGAGGCGAGTGTGTTTAAGCCTGTACGAGTGGGCAATTTGATATTGAGTGTATGCTCAATTTTTTGAAATACCTCGGACGACAAGACAGGCTTAACGCCGATGGTACCGATACCTTGAACATTGCTGTGCCCTCGCAGAGGCAGCAATCCAGCATGTGGCTTCCCGAGCATGCCGCGCAAGAGCGCAAGGTTAGCAATGTACTCCACATTCTCAGATCCAAACTGGTGGTGAGTAATCCCCATACCCCATGCAAATACGGCATTACTCGATTGACTGTAAAGCGTTGCCGTTTCGTAAATCTTTGTCTTACTAATGCCACTACTCTTTTCGATGTCGCTCCACGTTGTGCGATCGATATCTTTTTTGAAAATAGCAAAATTATCGGTATAATTTTCGATGAATGTTGTCTCTTCGGCGCCGAGCTCAAGAACTGCTTTTGCAATCCCCTTTAAGAGCGCTATGTCTCCGCCGATGTTGGGCTGCAAATAGAGCGAAGCAATGTCAGTACCGCCTACAATCATGGAGGCGGGGCTTTTGGGTACTGAAAACTTTACCAGTCCAGGCTCCTTTGCAGGGTTGATAACAACGATCTGTCCCCCTCGGTCTCTACAGTTTTTCAGCTGGTGTATTAGCCGAGGGTGATTCGAAGCAGGGTTCGCGCCAATAATAAAAACGGTGTCGCAATGCGCTAAATCTTCTAGTTCGATTGTCGCAGTGCCGGTGCCGATGGTGCTGCCTAAACCGACACTCGTTGCTTGGTGACAATAGAAAGAGCAGTTAGTGACATTATTTGTGCCATACAAGCGCGCGAGCAGTTGGAGCAAAAAGCCTGCCTCGTTAGAGGAGCGGCCTGACGCATAAAAGAAGCTTCTGTCCGGTTCACTTTTTTGAAACTGCGCTATTGCATGCTTGAGCGCCCAATTCCACTCGACTTCTTGGTAGTGGTCGCTGCCTTTGGCTTTGAAAATAGGCTTTCCCAATCGGCCTGTATGTTCAAGTTCTTTCGGCGAGAGCTCCCTTAGTTCACGAATACTGTGTGAGAATACTTCAGAGGGGATAGGTGATTGGATGTCTGTTGATTGCGCTTGAACACTTTTATTGCAAACTGAGGGAAACTCCCCAAGCTCATTCGTCATCCCGCCTAGCTGCCCTCCCATACCAAGCCCGCATGCTTTACAGGTATTTTTAGCAGTTAGTGCTTTTGCTGAGTTTTTTAAACCAATGCGTCTCACCGCATTCAATGTATACAGAACCTTTTTGGGACCGCCACCTACGATGTTACTCATACACGTTTCCCATCTTCGCTCAACCTCCAGCCTCGCAAGGAGGCTGCAGTGAGATTATTACCGCGCTAATCATGCACCCGTAGACGCATGGATCGGTGACAACACCGTGCAAGCAACCGCCTGTTCTCAATGCAGTGCAGCCACCCTGTGAGCCTATCTGCATCAGTGATGCAGGTCACTGGAAAAGTCTGGTTATAATATACCCTTAATGCTTCTTCCACTTTGGCTATGACTTATCGTCTCAACGCAGCGCCATCATAGCTCACACTGCCAATTCCCATTGACTTTGCTCAACGCGTGCCAGTCATCCCACTGGACAACCTGCCAGTGCGCGCTGTCGAGTGTTGGCCCGAAAGAAGGCACACAAAAATTGACCGAATATGATTCCCTCTCGTGCAATGTGCCCGTATACAGTAAGCGATATCTAAAAGGATGTACGTGAGCACACCCGTGAAAAACATAATTCTCCACCTGCATCGATACCACTGCAGAACACAATTGCTTACTGAGGGCTCCGACAGTATCGCAGTCGAGCACTGTGTTGGGCGTGCGAGCGGAAATTCTTTCCCTAACTCAACGACTCATTTAATTTTGGTGGTACATCACTATGATAAACATTAGATCCTTAACATCCGCCTTGGCCCTAACAGTCTTCGGAGCTAGCGCTCTGGCACAAAACCTCGCGCTCGAGGAAGTGGTTGTCACAGCTCAGAAGCGCACCGAGAATCTGCAGGACGTGCCGATCTCTATCATTGCTGTCAGTGGTGAGAAGATCGATGATTTCGCCATCTTGGATCTTCAAGAACTCACTCAGTACGTGCCCAATGTCACCATTAACAATGGTGCAGGGACACCGAATCTGTTCATTCGCGGAGTGGGCTCCGGCACCAACGCTGGCTTCGAGCAGTCCGTAGGCATGTTCACCGACGGCGTGTATGCCGGCCGCGGCGCGCTTGCGGCTGTGCCGACCACGATGGACCTGGAGCGGGTGGAAATCCTCAAAGGGCCGCAGGGTATCCTTTTTGGCAAGAACACGGTCGCCGGCGCTGTGAGCATCACCACCGCTAAACCGACCGACGAATTTGAGGGCATGGTAGAGGCGCTCTACGCGCCCGAGGATGGGCAGCAGGAGTACAACCTTGTAGTGTCTGGCCCGCTGACGGACGACCTGGCTGGCCGCCTGGCAGTGCGTTACAGTTCAATGGATGGCTGGTGGGAAAATATCATCACCGGCGCAGAGGGGCCCGATAACGATAACTGGTATGCCCGTGGCAGCCTCCGCTGGGAACCCACCGATACGCTGCAGGTTAACGTCAAATACGAGTACGGCGATTTCGACCGTAAATCACGACCTACCGTGGTGTACCAGTCTGATTTCGAAGGTCAGGAAAACGCCTTCGGCATTGTACCGTTTCCCGTCGTCTCGGATCGGGACAAGGGCGCGGGCGATATTGATGGCAGCAATACCAACAAGACTGACGTCTTCGCTGCGACCATAGACTGGGAGCTGGATTTCGCCACCTTCACGTCAATTTCCGCCTATTCCGGCTATGACATGAAATCCCCTGGAAATACCGACCTGAGTGCGGCGCCGGGCCTTGCCCGAACGAGGGAGGAGGACTATGAGCAGTACAGCCAAGAAATCCGCTTCGTCTCGCCGGGTGGTGAGACCATCGACTGGATCGCTGGCGCCTACTATCAGTATAACAACCTGAATATCAGCTCAACCTTTCAAGCCCTCGATTTTGCGCAATCGGGTCCGATCAGTGTACCGGGTCTGTATGCTGACCTGCAGCGTTTCCCGTCCCTGCCCTCCAAATTCGATCAAGATTCCTACAGCTGGTCTGCCTTCGGTCAGGGCACGTGGAACTATACCGAATCTCTGAGGTTTTCCCTCGGTTTACGCTACAGCGACGAGACCAAGGATCTGGACAAGATAACTTTCTCTGACGGTTTGCAAATCAGGGTGGGAAGCGCTTTCTACTTTGCTAACCCGCTCAATAACCAGTTGATGGCAGATATTCGGCAGCACAACTTCACCGGCCTCAGTCGTGACGAGGACAAGTGGACCTTCTCCGCTGTCACACAGTGGGATGCCAGTGACGACACCATGCTATACGCCAGTATCAGCACCGGTTTTAAGGCCGGCGGCTTTGATGAGGCCTACAGCGGTGCCGGGTATGAGATCCGTCTGGCAAACCCGATTACCGGTGAACTCACCGGCGAATCGGTGCCGGGCAACGAGCCCTCGATCCTCAATTACGACGACGAGACGGTAACGGCGTTCGAGGTGGGTGCAAAAATGCGGCTGCTGGAAAACGCGGCGGAACTGAATATTGCGGTGTTCCGGTCAGAATACGACAACCTTCAGACCAGTTCGCTGGTGGGCGATGTGTTTCGGGTAGGTAATGCAGGTTCGTCAATCAGCCAGGGGGTGGAAGTTGATGGCCGCTGGCAGGCGACGGAAGCCCTGTCCTTCGGTGCCGCAGTGGCCTACCTCGATGCCTATTACGACGATTTCACCGGTGCCACGTGTACCATCCCACAGGCAACCGACCCGGCTAACAACCCCGGTTGCCTGCTGCCAGATGGCAGTAATATTGCCCCCAGACAGTCGGGTGGCCAGGATCTAAAAGACGAGACGCTACTGTTTGCGCCAGAATGGAGTGCGACCCTCACCGGCCGTTTCGTGGTGCCATTGGGCGATAATTTGGTACTGGTCAATAGCTTAGACATTAACTACGAGGATGCGTTTTACTCGGCACTGGATCTAGACCCCAACACCAAGAATGATGGCACCACGATATTCAATGCGCGCATTGCGCTGGCGAACGTGGATCGCAGCTGGACCGTCGCGCTGATCGGCAAGAACCTCACTGACGAGAAAAGTAATATCTGGAACAATGACGTGCCGATTACGAATTCCAACAGCTATTTTGGTTTGCCAAATCGACCTCGTTCCATTGCGGTGCAGGCACGCTATCGTTTCTAAACCGGAATCTTTAGTCGCGAGCCTGCGCGAAGACGATGAAACAATGCATTTCGAGTGGGCTCGGTGTCTGCAGAAATATCAGGAAAGCAAAGTATGTTGAAGAAAATCGGCGTAGGTATTGTTGTCCTGCTGCTCGCGGTCGCGGGTTTGATTTGGATCAAATTAATTATGCCCTTGCAGGCATCAGCAGATAAAAACGGGCCGGAAACCGCCGCCCGCGACTATGCCTTGCAAGACGATAGCAAGGTCACCCTGCCCGCCCCACAAGCCGGTATTTATCAGGCGGCACCCAATCCTGATATGAACCTGTACTGGGGTGAATTGCATGTGCACACAAGCGAAAGTTTTGATGCCACCCTATTTGGCAACACGCTGACCATTGACGACGCCTACCGCTTCGCTAAAGGCGAGCCGTTAAATAGCCCCGGAGGTCAGGTCATGCAGCTTAGCCGCCCCCTGGACTTTGTGGCGATCACCGACCACGCAGAAGGGTTTGGCACCCGCACCCACTGCAACAGCCCTGACCTGTCGCTTGCGGAGCGTGCCGCCTGCTGGCTGGCCAACGAGCCTAACCCGATGATTTTCCAAATCCTGACCAGCGCTGTGCGTGGCACCGCAGCCCCCGGCGACCCCTCAAAACCCGCCGGCGTCTATCAACGCACGACCCGCCAGTCACCTAAGCCCGGCGCGTTTCCTACCTGCAGATTTGGCGATGATGCACTCGAACGGTGCTATCAAAACGCCAAGAATGATTGGGCACGCTATGTCGAGCTTGCCGACAAGTACTATGAACCGGGTGAGTTGACTACGTTGGTAGGCTATGAGTATTCACCGGGAATGCCCGAACAAGGCAAGCACCATCGCAATGTACTCTTCCGCTCCAACACGGTGCCTGAGCGCGCTCTTTCAAGTCTGGATGTGCCCAACGCCATTGAACTGTGGAAGGGACTGGAAGCCAATTGTGGCGAAGGTTGTGACTTTCTCACCATGCCGCACAATCCCAACAAGGCTTGGGGCCTTACGTATTCGCGCTACACGTGGGACGGACAGGAATATAGTGAAGCCGACTGGCGCTTGCGCCAGAAGCGTGAACCGCTGGCCGAAATATTTCAGGTCAAGGGCGCACAGGAATGTGCGCTTGGCGTCGGCGCCACCGATGAAGAATGTGCCTTTGAACAAGTGTTTGACCCCTGCGAGCCCGGCGAAACGACCGGCTGCGCCTTTAAAACCGGTTTTGTCCGCCAAGGACTTAAGGTCGGTCTCGCGCTTGATAAAGAGCTGGGATTTAACCCTCTGCAATTCGGTTTTATCGCCGCCACTGACAGCCACAACTCCAACCCGGGGGATGTAGAGGAATGGGACTTTCCCGGTGCGGTGGGCGCGGTTACGTCTTCGGCGGCGCGGCGCTTGAGAGCGACCGAGGACACTGCAGCAGCCTATAAAACCATTCTAAAGTTCAACACATCGGGTGGACTAGCGGCGGTTTGGGCGCCAGAGAATACCCGTGAAGCGATCTTTGATGCGCTTGCCCGTCGCGAAACCTACGCCACATCAGGCCCACGCGTAGCCGTGCGCTTCTATGCGGGCTGGGGTATTGATGACGCCGTTATGGAAGAACAAAACCCGTTCCAGTTTTTAATGGCCGATGGTGTGCCCATGGGTGGCGTGCTGCACATATCCAAAGACCCTAAAGCAGGTCAGCAACATTCCCCCGGCTTTTTTGTCTGGGCGACACGCGATCCAATCGATGCCCCATTGCAACGCGTGCAAATGATTAAAGGGTGGATCGATGCTGACGGTCAAACCCACGAGAAGGTCGTTGATATCGCCTGCTCGAACGGATTAACCGTTGACCCAATAACCGGCCGGTGTGCGGATAACGGCGCAAGTGTCGATGTCACTACCTGCAACTTCAGCACCAACTCCGGCGCCGATGAACTGAAAACCGTCTGGCATGACCCAGACTACGATCCAACCCGCGCTGCCTTCTACTATGTGCGTGTGCTAATGAATCCGACCTGTCGCTGGTCGAGCTATGACGCCATCCGTTTAGGACGAGAGCCAGATCCACGGGCCCCGGCGACCATCCGAGAGCGGGCGTGGACTAGCCCTATCTGGCTTGATGTTTAACACCGATAACCTGTTAGCCGATCAACACGATAGGGGTGTGACGTGAGCGCAACCAACAATGCTGAAGCCGGCTATTGCCTATATCAATCACCGGTCTCTTATTACAGCGTTAAGGTACGTGCCTATTTGCGTTATAAGGGCTTAGTTTTTTCTGAAGTGCCGGCATCTGACAAAGTCGCAAAAGAGATTATCAAGCCAGCGACGGGTGGTTGGCGCGTTATTCCGATAGTAAAAACGCCGCAAGGTACGTTCATTCAAGACAGCAGTATCATCTTGGACGAACTGGAGTCTATTCATAACGAGCGCTCCATCACTCCCCCCGGATTAAAACAGCAAGCAGTATCTTCTCTGTTTGAATTGCTCGGTGACGAATGGCTTGTCTATCCGGCGATGCATTACCGCTGGAATTACAAAGCCTATAATCTTAGGTATATCCTTAATGCCTTTGGTCAAAGCCGCAAGGCCCATTGGCCAAACGCGCTGCGCTGGTTGGGCGGCGTTGTACCTGCGCTAAAATTCGGCAATATCCCTAGGTTCATGCTTGGCATTAATCAGTCGAATAGCGCCGCTATCGAGGAATGGACGCTGCAATTATTGGACCAGTTGGATTTACACTTCTCTCACTATGATTATTTGTTAGGTAGCCGCCCCTGTTACGGTGACTTCGCTCTGTACGGACCATTGCACGCCCATTTAGCGTTGGACCCTTACCCCAAAGAGCATCTGATTAAGCCCAGAAAACATGTGACGGCTTGGCTTGAACGGATGAATACGACGCCACAACAGGTTGGTGACTGGCTACCGGATGATGAGGTTCCAGACACGTTAGTGCCTATCCTGCAGTCACAATGCCAGGACCAACTGCATTATATTCATCAGGTCATGGCAAAAACGACCGCGTGGATTACTAAACACCCGAAAGCGAAAATACTACCTCGGTTTATTGGCAAAGTTGAATACCGACTAAATGGCGCTGCCGGCAAGCGGTTATGCACGCCCTACAGCCAGTGGATGTACGAGCGGGTACTGGACACTATTGCAAAGGCTAGCCCACAAAAAGTCGATGATTTAACACGCTGGCTAAACACACAGAACATCGCTTTTGACCCAGTAAAACCCCCTTCGCCGCTGGTTTTTCAGCGTTCGCGACTGTGGCGAAAGGCCGCCCTATTAGGTGACCGATTATGATTCCCATGATAAATCGCACAACGCTACAATAAGTCGACGAATAAAACGAAAGAATACGCTTTTGATGAAAGAGGTAAAAAATATGCTTTTTCGCACTGCAACGGTTATTGCTTTCACCCTGGTGGCCGCATGCTCTGGCGACGATCAGGAGGCGCAAAAACGTGCAGAGGCGCGAGAATACTACCGGACGACCAATACCATCATTCCAGCGAGTGATGAGATCATAACATTCACGACACTGCCCAAGCCCGATGACAGCCGCCCTGAGTCTAATCCTGATCGCAATGCCTACTTTGGCGATCTGCACGTGCATACGACGCTCTCCTTTGATGCCTCTGCTTTTGGCACCACCGCCTCACCTGCCGATGCCTATCGTTACGCGCAAGGTGAAGCGATCAAGCACCCCGGTGGATTTGAAGTACAGATGGCACAACCGCTGGATTTTTATGCAGTGACTGATCACGCGGTCATGCTTGGTCTGATTAACGAAGCCGAAGATACCAGTACGACCGTATCGCAATATGATTTTGCAAAGCCCTATCACAATATGAATAAGTCGGTCGATGGCGGCCTATTAGATTTGGCCAAAAGAAGTAAAGTGTTTAGTAACTTTGTCAGCGACGTGGTAGCCAGCCTCCTCGATGGCACGATCAATGATGGGGTCGTCAACGACGCTCTCAAATCCGGGTGGATACAAACGGTTGAGGCTGCCAATGAAGCCTACAAGCCCGGTACGTTTACCACTTTTGCAGGGTACGAGTTCACCTCCTCCACAGACGAAAGAGAGGCTCTGCATCGCAACGTGATTTTTCGAGGTGCCGAACGCTTACCCGCGCAGCCTTTCTCGAGGTTCAACAGCATGAACCCCGAAGGACTGTGGGACTGGATGGATGCGTTGCGCAAGCAAGGTATAGAAAGTCTAGCGATACCGCACAACAGTAACGGCTCCAACGGTGCCATGTTTATGTTTACCGATTGGGCTGGCAACGCCATTGATCAGGAGTACGCAGACCAACGCATGCGCAATGAACCGTTAGTGGAAATCACACAGGTGAAAGGCACATCGGACACCCACCCGCTATTGTCGAGGAATGACGAATGGGCTAATTTCGAAATTTTTCCACTGCGCACCTCTACCAGGATTCCCAGCAACCCACGGGGTAGCTATGTGCGTAACGCCTGGCTACGCGGATTGTCCATGGCAGAGAGCGCCGCAGCAAACCCCTATAAGTTCGGCGCTATTGGCTCCAGCGATACGCATACGGGCGCAGCCTCGCTGCAGGAAGACAACTACTTTGGAAAAATTGGGACGTTCGATGATACCGCAGAAAAGCGCGGGTCTATACCGGCTAGCTTTCTTTACGGCACGCTGGTAAAGCTGGCCGCGCCCGAAATGGTGGAAGTGGTAGACGACCAAACCTACCTTGATTTTTCAGGCTACAAGTATTGGGGCGCATCTGGGATTGCCGGGGTATGGGCCGAGGAAAATACCCGCGAGGCTATTTACGATGCACTGCGTCGCAAAGAAACTTTTGCCACCAGTGGTACACGGATAAAAGTGCGATTTTTTGCCGGTTATGAACTCAATAATGCACCGTTGGATAGCCCTGACTTAGTGAGCTCTGCTTACCAGGATGGCACCACCATGGGTGGCACCCTGAAAGCAGACGGTGATCGCCAACCCACCTTTTTAACCTGGGCTGTCGCCGACCCCAACACTGCGCAATTACAACGGTTGCAAATCATAAAAGGCTGGCTTAAAGAGGGCAACCACCAAGAACAAGTTTATGATGTAGCGTGCTCAGACGGATTGATTGTTGACTCGCAAACCCATCGCTGCCCTAACAACGGCGCAAGCGTAAACCTGAATGACTGCTCTATCACAGCGAATGTCGGCGCCGCCGAGCTGAAAGCCCTGTGGCAAGATCCCGATTTCATACCAGGGCAAGAGGCGTTTTACTACGTGCGCGTTTTAGAAAACCCGGTCTGCCGATGGTCTACGTGGGATGCGATACGCGCAGACGAAGCACCACGCTCTGACCTTTCAGCCACCATTCAGGAACGCGCATGGTCCTCACCTATTTGGTATAGCGCTGAGGACAACGACAATTTTATCAATTGACCTCGCTGTGCGTGCTAACGGAGTAACGGCTGTAACATGATGAAAAAGACATTAATAATCGTTCTGACGCTTCTGCTTATTGTGGGTTTCGCGCGGGTGTTACTCACGGTACCTGCAGTACAGGATAGGGTTCTTGAACGCGGCACGGCAATAATGGCGAAACGCGGGGCGCAGCCACTTGCGGAATCAGAAAGCCTTCGCGTCTATGTTTGCGGCAGTGCATCGCCGTTAGGGCAGGGACAGGCGCAAGCCTGTATCGCTGTCATCACGCCGGAGCATTTCTTTCTGATCGACTCCGGCGCAGGCTCTACGGACAACATTAACCGACTGGGACTGCCTACAGAAAAATTGCAGGGCCTGCTTCTGACGCATTTTCACTCGGACCACATTGCGGAAATTTACGAAGTGAATCTTGGCTCTTGGGTACGAGGCAGGCCACAGCCGTTGACAATCTATGGCCCGCAGGGCGTTGCGGAACTGACCGACGGAATCAATGCCACTTATCGGCAGGATCGAAATTATCGCTCAACTCACCATGGGCCATATTTACTGCCACCGGCGCTCGGTGTATTGGCGCATGAAACGATTGAGCCGGGCATTGTCTTAGAGGATGGCGATCTCAAGGTTACTGCTTATATCGCCGAGCACCCTCCTATTCATCCCGCAGTGGGCTATCGTTTTGATTACCGTGGTCGCAGCGTTGTCATTTCAGGCGACAGTAATGTGACGGAAGAGACGCTAAAAATAGCCGACGGTGCTGATCTACTGCTGCACGACGCACTGTCAGTGCCGACGTTAAACGCGTTGATGGCGGCATTAAGCGCAGAGGGCCAGACACGACAAGCCAAAATTGTAGCTGATGTCATGGACTACCACGCTTCAGCAGCGTCACTGGTTGAGTTCAGCGAGACATCAAATGTAGATATGGTGGCCTTCTATCACCTAGTGCCCGTGCCGCCAACGTCGTTACTCGAAGATGTGTTCTTGCGCGGTGCACCGGACAACGTCATCCTCACAGAAGATCTCATGTGGTTTGAGTTGCCCATCGACAGTGAAGAAATCATTATACATCGACCATGATCGCTAACCCTTATCTCACAGTGCATGGCACATGGCGAAAAATTCTGGACGACCAATCAGAAACGCGCAGGGTAGATACCTATTTGGTATAGCGCGTCAACTAACAACCACTTTGTAGATTGAAATCACTATGGATACACAGTTTGAATCGATTGATGTCCTGATTATCGGCGCTGGCCTGTCTGGCATTGGCGGCGCCTGCCAGTTGCGCCGCAAGTGCCGCGACCGTAGCTTTTTAGTGCTTGAGTCCAGAGCCGCCAGCGGGGGCACCTGGGACTTATTCCGCTATCCGGGGATTCGCTCCGACAGTGATATGTATACCTACAGTTACGGCTTCAAGCCCTGGCGCGACAAATCTGCCATCGCCGACGGCCAAAAAATCCTCGACTATATTCGTGAGGCAGCGGCGGAAAATGACGTGGAGCGCCATATCCGCTATCAGCACAAGGTGGTGGCTGCCAACTGGTCGTCGTCGGAAAAACGCTGGCTGGTGACTGCCGAGCGCGGCGGCTCTGGTGATGGCAGTGGTGAATCAGTGACGATCAGCTGCAAGTTCATTTTTAATTGTAGCGGGTATTACGATTACGAGCAGGGTTATATCCCTGAGTTTGCCGGTATCGATAGCTTTAACGGACAGGTGTTGCATCCGCAGCATTGGCCGGAAAACTTAGACTACCACGACAAACGTGTGGTCGTGGTCGGCAGTGGCGCCACCGCGGTGACTCTGGTGCCGGCGATGTCCAAAGACACGGCCAGTCTAGTGATGTTACAGCGCACACCAACGTATATAGCCAGCATACCCGCTGAAGACCCCATGGCGGAGACTCTGGGCAAGTGGTTGCCGAATAGTTGGGTTTTCCGCCTGATACGCTGGAAAAAAGTGCTGTTTCAGATTTATGTCTATAACCTATCGCGCCAAAAACCACGACAGCTGCGGCGGTTTTTGCTTGGTCAAGTGCGCAAAGCGCTGGGCCCCGATTATGACGTCGCCACTCACTTCACCCCTGACTACAATCCGTGGGATCAACGCCTGTGCGCGGTGCCCGATGGCGACCTGTTTGCCGCTATACGCGCGGGAGATGCCGAGGTGGTGACCGATCATATTGATCAGTTCAACAACGATGGCATTCAACTCAAATCCGGCAAACAATTGGATGCCGACATTGTCATCCTCGCGACAGGCCTGAACCTTAAGTTTGCCGGTGGTGTCCAGTACAGCATCGATGATAAAAAACTCGACATAACCGAACACTTTATCTTTCGAGGGATGATGTTCTCTGATGTGCCTAATATGGCTTTTACAGTGGGCTATACCAATTCTTCGTGGACCCTCAAAACGGATTTAACGGGCAATTACGTCTGCCGGTTACTGAAGAAAATGGATCGAGGCAATTATAGCACCGCGACGCCGCGCATGAACGGGACGATTGATGAAGTGCCACTGTTAGATTTCGAAGCAGGTTACGTCCTGCGCGCACGGGCGCAGTTTCCTAAAAATGGCAACCGCTTGCCGTGGAAGAACTATCAGAACTACATTAGAGACTTTGTCGGTTTGCGTCTTGGCCGGCTCAATGATGATGAATTAGAGTTTCGTTAATACCCGCGACCTACTTCATAGGGACCGCTGTCGAAACCACGCTAGCAACTGATTAAGGAATCCAGACTTTGAGCGACCGACCAAAGATGCGACAACAACTTTATCTAGGAATGACGATTGTCGGCACACTGGCGCCCCCGATAGCAGGCGCCACTTATCTTTTAGAGCATGGCTATAATCCTGCGCACCTTATGCCGGCGATATTCAGCTCGCCAGTGTCTGCTATGGTCGGCATAAATGTCATCATAGGGTGCATCACACTGGCAATATTAATGCACACCGAAGGGCGCGAACTCGGCGTAAAGACTTGGCTTCCAATACTGGCCATTACCGTCGTCGGCATCTCCAGCGGTCTCCCGCTGTACCTTTATCTGCGAGAGCGCGCTAAATCGACTGAACTAACTCAGAATTAACACTATCATTAAGATAAAAATGAGACGCTGTCACACAGTTTGTCATATAACGGCCTCCTACACTGCACCCGGCAGGAGCCTACGTCACTAAGGAGAATAAGAATGAATAAAATGCTCAGAGAAATGAACACCAAGCCACCGCTAGTCAGTCTGATAATCGCCGCAGCACTGTTTGGTTTAATGTCGTGCTCAGACACGAAGATGGCGCCATCCAGTGAGGCGTTCAGCACTGCTGCGGATGTTCATTCCAACGAAGAGATAATCGCTAGTACTGCCGAAATCGATGCTTTATTAGACAGTAACCCTCTGGGTTGGAATGAAAAGGTTTTTGAAACAGAGACCGAATTGCTTGTACGTAACAGTACGCAACCGGAAGCGATTGCTTCTTTGCCAGAAACAACCGCTGAAGAAATACTAATAGAGCGCAAGCCCTATTATGGCGATTTGCATGTGCATACCACTTATTCTTTTGACGGGTATTCTATGGGTACGACGGCGACACCGTATGACGCCTACCGCTTCGCGCGGGGCGAGCCGATCAAAAACCCAGCCGGCTATGACATGCAGCTGTCACGGCCAATGGATTTTTATGCCGTTACCGACCACGCCATGTTCTTGGGTTTAACAAAGGCAGCAGCCGAAACCTCAACAGAATTTTCTAAAAACGCATTTTCAGAGCCCTATCATGATCTGAACGCTCCGGAAAACTTTGGCACAGGCCTCTTCAGTACATTGAAGCGAGTATCGACATTTGCAGACTTTTTGCCAAGAGCGGTCGAACAGACCCTGTCAGGTGAACTGGATCGTGACCAAGTGCTTGGTGTTATCAGAAGTGCCTGGGAAGATACGGTGGATGCCGCAGATCAGTTTAATGATCCCGGTAACTTTACGACGTTTGCCGCATATGAATATACTTCCTCAACGGCTGGTATGGGCAACCTGCATAGAAATGTCATTTTTGAGGGCACAGAGAACCTGCCGCGTGAGCCTTTTTCTCGTTTTCATTCCGTTAATCCGGAGGACCTTTGGCAGTGGATGGATGACCTCAGAGAAAAAGGCGTTGAAAGCTTGGCGATACCCCATAACTCCAATGGTTCCAATGGGCAGATGTTCAAGCTGGTGGATTGGGCAGGCAGCAATTTCGATGATGATTACGCGCAGCAGCGAATTCGCAATGAGCCTATTGTTGAAATAACGCAGATTAAAGGGACATCGGAAACACACCCGATCTTATCGTCGCGCGATGAGTGGGCGGGCTTTGAAATCATGCCTTACCGAGTCGCCACAGGTGCCTTAAGCCAAGTGGAGGGTTCGTATGTGCGCGAGGCGCTGTTAAATGGGATGGCACTAGAGCAGCAGAATATTACCAACCCTTATCAGTTTGGTTTTATCGGCTCAAGCGACACCCATTCGGCGGCAAGCCAAAACGATGAGTCGAATTTTTCGTCCAAACTGGGCTTGTTATCAAGCAATGCCGAACAGCGAGGTTCTATACCGCGAGCCGGACTCAGTGGCGAACTGACGTATTATGGAATGCAGGCGGCATTGGCCCTCGCCCCCAACCCCATGGGCAAGAATATGAATATCAGAATTAACGGCGACATTTATGCTGGCGGCGGTAGCCCAACATTTGGCGCCTCAGGCTTGGCGGCTGCATGGGCAGAAGAAAACACGCGGGCGTCGCTTTACAGCGCGTTTCGTCGAAAAGAAGTCTTCGCCACATCAGGCCCGCGAATAGCGCTGCGCTTTCTTGCCGGTTACGGCTTCGATGAGGACATGCTGACGACGGCCGACGGCGTGCAGCGAGCTTATGCCAACGGCGTTAGCATGGGCGGAAACCTTTCTGCTGTGACCTCTTCGCAGGATGGCACCGCCGCCGAGTACGACACACCGAGTTTTTTGATCATGGCTGCATCCGACCCAGACGCTGCACCGCTACAACGCCTGCAAATTATCAAAGGTTGGATCGACGCCGATGGCAACACCCATGAAGATGTTATTGATGTCGCCTGTGCCGGTAACACTGACGTGAACCCTGAGACTAACCGTTGCGCTGATAACGGTGCCAGAGTGGATATCTCTGATTGCTCTATTAACCCTGAGACCGGCGCAGCAGAACTATCGGCTCTTTGGCACGACCCGGACTTCGATCCACAGCAGCGTGCCTTTTATTATGCGCGGGCATTGGAAAACCCAACCTGCCGCTGGTCAACGTGGGATGCCATTCGTGCCGGCGTATCGCCCCGGCCCGATTTGGCAACGACGATTCAAGAGCGCGCCTGGTCGTCGCCCATTCATTATTTGGCACAGTAGTGGCGAGGATTTTGGCACAGATGCGTTCAAAGCAACCCTACACGAGGTAACCAATCGTGCCCGCAATATTCGGGCTGGGGTGGTTAGCAAGTGGAGAAAAGGTGATCAAGGACACTGACCCCTTGATATATTGCCTGCCTCGCTAGGTGGTGCGTGGCGCAAACATGATAATCGCCATGCCTATTAGGGCCACGCTTGCCCCCACGATATCCCACGTTGTTGGGCGAATGTCTTCTATGGCCCACAGCCAGAGTATGGCCATAAAAATATACATTCCGCCATAGGCTGCATAGACCCTACCCGCAGCTGTAGGGTGCAGAGTGAGCAACCAAGCAAATGCAGCTAAGCTCAAGGCTGCTGGCACTAATAGCCAGATCGTTTTTCCTTCTCGCAGCCAGAGATATGGCAGGTAACACCCAACAATTTCGGCCAATGCAGTAATAATAAACAAACCAACCGTCTTTAACTCAAGCAAAAGACCCTACCTCTCAGTGATGGCACATAACGCTCAGGGTAATGCGCGCGCATTTTTCTTGCGGGTCACTGTTGAGACTCTTGTTAGCCGCTGAAGCCTTAACCCCGATTGAGAGATACTAGCCTCTCTTGCATGTACTGTTGATATAGTAATGCAAAAGCGACTATCGGTAAAATTATGTCGCTCCAGAAGATAACCCCAGCATTGCCTGGCGCGTAATTGTGCGCTGATATCATTTGGTATACGTGACCCCCAGCAGCACCCCAAAGAAAAAATGATGGTCCTATCACTGCGGCGGCTCTAAACGGTAAGTTTTGTTTGAATGCGATTATCCCTACGATAGCGAAACCCAAACTTGCATAGCCCACTTCATACTGAAACGGACTATTCTTCCAACCGATAAAGGACGCTGTCATTTCTGCAAAAAAAACATGCATAACGAAATTGTACAGGAAACTAAACCCAATGCTAAAAAGGAGAAAGTAAGACAGTAGTGCTTCAATAACCTGTTGCTTATGCAGCGGCTTTTGTCTGAGTGAGAGGTCAACAAGGGAACACAATAAACCGACAACGAAAAAAGTCAGTGTAAAGTTACTAATTATAAACGTAATAAAACTTGTCATGATCTAATTCCTCGATCTGGCTGGCGGATATGTGTATGACTTTGTAGCGTCGAACGCACTTAGCAGAAGAGCAGCAATAGCTGAGCCCGACGACCGAAGCGAGATCAATTAGGGCGTTGCCTGCACGGAGCTGAATCAGCCCCAAGTCCGCCGTCGATTCTCGCTCCACAGTGCAGCCGAGTACATCGCAGTAGAAATCACACATCGTTGCTGAATTCTTGGCACGAATGACGACGTGGTCTAATCTTTTGATTCTAATCATTGAAGGCACCTAACGCTTCAAGCTTTGGCGCGCCTTAGTGCATCCAGCTTGCTTTGTCTTGTTATGTGAACTATAGCTTTCTCGCATCATAGGCCCAGTGCAACAACGCCTGTCTTTGCTTTTTTCGGCATTGAAAATCATATGGTTCACAGTACTTTCTTATTGCACCTGCATGACGCCTAAATGCACTCCACCGCTTTATTTGCCGCTGATCCTCTTCGGGCGTGCGTCTACCTATAAAATACCTGCAATACCATTGAAACCAACCTCTAGGGTCTTGAGGGTGAATCCATCCCTTTTTTACCCACTCACTTAATGGCTGCGACGCGTTTACTGAGAAATAGTTAAGATTCCCGTCTTTTGTATCACTAAGCTTTGCACACACAAACCAATCATTTGGGAATTCGCGTTTGCAGTCATTCAAATACTTACCCCCAAAAACACCTAGCTCGAGCATTTCTTTAGGCGTTAACTCTGGAATAAATTGAGGATCAAAATTCTTACCAATAGGCTCAATTCGTTTGTATACGTATCCCTTTTGCATCTTATCATTTACAGAAAACGTTTTCATAACCACCTATTATCACCGACACATAAATCTTACATAAGGGGGCAGTTTGCCGCGTCCAGCCGAACGCACTTTTAATTTTTTTTATATTTTTAACTTTGAATACCATACCCATAATGCGATTAATATTACAAACTCAACCGCCACCCAAAACCATTGCTTTAGTACCGAACCATCAAGAGCAATGCCGATTAAGCGAGCGATTAATACACCAAAGGTTAACGCTCCGCCGACTGCAATAATTGTAGGCAGCCAGGGCTTTACAGTGCCATGAAAAAGTGGAATGAGACCTAAGCCGATTAATACACCCCACCATATCCGTCGTTCTACTGCCCTAAAAATATCTTCCGGAACAGGCTTACTACTTATGAGTTCTGGACTCGAAGCCAATACAATACCGGCAGCGAAGACAAAAAATCCAATAATCTTTAGAGTGAGACTCATATCCATATCTAATCTGTCGGCTTCACATAACGCTTCAAGCTGGGGCGCCGGTCACGGCGTCCTCCGCCGAAGGCCCCTTGCCGCCTTGACGTGTTATGTGTACCGGGTGGCACCAATTCTGACGCCACCCTTCCATTTTTTGACTAACGGTTTGGCTGCCGACGTCGGATTCAATTGCGGGAGAAAAACCCAACTTGTTCTTTAGGCAGCGCGAGTTCAAAGCTCCATATGTTTCGCCATCGATATCTGCGGTAACACAAACGACATCCCCGCAGTTTCGGCATTCGTGAAATTTGGCAGATTCACTACCATGCGTGACAACCAGGTGAAGGCTCTCACGGTGTATTCGTATTCTGAAGCTAGATCCCGATTTAGACACATAGGCCGCACTCTTCGCCTTGCAGTACTCACACTGGCACTGCCGCGGTACCACGCTATAGTCGACCGTCTGCCACTCTACGGCGATATTCTTGCATCTACAGCTACCATGCATACTCATATCAGGTGCTCATAACGCCTAGGTTTGCGGCGGGCCACACAGTGGGACGTCCGAGCCGAAGGCGTCAACACCGCCTTGTTATGTGCCCGTCCGCTCAAGACGCCTCCCTATGGAATCTAGATTGAAATGTAAAACTTAGACCCAACCCAAATGTCTCGTCGCGCGCAAATACATAATAAAAGGTATCGTAAATAGTAAGTCTCCTAGCCCAATAAATATAATTCCAGCGCCAGCCTGTCCGGTGAGTAACATAGCAACTGAACCAAGAAAGGCAAGGGTTTTACCCGGCACAGCTATAGCAATAATGAATCTGAATCGCGCATTATTTAGACCAGAAACAATAAACAATATCCCGATTATGCCTACGCTTACCCAAAATACTTTTTGCCCCATGTCTAGCACGTTACCTCTTCCAGTGAGACCAAATACTTGGAAGAAAATCTCGGTAAAAAATAGCGCCCACGTTGCAAGACATATATTCCATAGACCTGCGAATATTAGAATGCCGGTGAATCTTGGGTCTCGTGATTTTTCCATTATCAATTACTCTATTTCCCGTCATCCATATACATGATTACATTTTGCACGGAGGGCACCTAACGCCTCAAACAGCGTGGAGGTTGCTTGCAACCGATCCGCTGCTTTGACTTGTTAGAATTTTACTTGGCACATTCTTTAAACGCAGCTAAAGCATGAACCACAGTCGAGTTTAAATATTTAATACCACTACTTTCGAAACTTGGCATGTCATTAAACCCTTCAAAGGCTAGTGGCAACTCAGTACACCCTAAACAGATGACTGTATTATCTAATAGATCACTCGAAATACAAGAGCGCGCTATTTCATTTATAGCCAAAGAAGTTCCATCAGTTTTTCCCTGATACAATCTCTCGATAACCTTTAGTAGACTTTCTTTTAATTCAACCGTAGGTGGATAAAATGCCTTTACTCCGAATTCCTCCATACCACAAATAAAAGCAGGAGAATTCATTGTAGGCATTGTGCCAAAAACCAATAAATTCTTTATACCTTTTTCGTTGCAGTGAGCACCAATACTTTCATAGACACTAACGACTGGCGCATTAATTCCTTCCAAAATTTCATTGAGACGACCATGAGGAGTGACACTGGCGATCACAATTAACTCAGCGCCACTGTGTTCAAGCCGCTTAATTGCTGCATTGAGATATGAATCCCATTTGTACCAAGAGCCGGGTTGAGATGAACCTCTATTATTGACTGAGAAGTTCATATTCAATGATTCGATTGAAATTTCAGGCATAGGTATAGGCCCTGAAAACTCCTTATTATTGTGGTACAGCTGACTTGCTTCGCAAATAAGCCGATAGTATTCCATAGTTGATGGCCATCCAATTCCACCCAAAATACCAATTTTTTTCATTGTTCCATACCTAATGAATTCTAACAGTTAAGTATACGGATTCGGTCAGATAGCCCAATTCCGTGTAAATATATTTTCATGGCTTCATTTAAGACAAGTATCCCTTTGATAACAACCGATTTCGTATCACACACACTCTCGGACCGTAGATACACGGAATTTTTGGAAGGAGAAAATCACCATTTTCGGTCAGTGCACTTTGTGCTGATTTTGACTTAAACGTTATCAATCATTTCGTTAGCTGCCGTTATTTTTACGCGATCAAAAACTCCGTTGAAAAACCGCTGCAGGCGCGAGAAAAAAGCACTTCGCTACTCCAGCAGCAAGACCTGCACGACGGTTATGGCGAGGTCTACATGCCTTACGCTTTGGCCAGAAAATACCCTCGCGCCGCCAGTGAACTGGGTTGGCAGTTCCTGTTCCCCGCAACGAGTATCGGGCGAGACCCACGCACTGGAGAGTTGCGACGTCACCATTTGCATAACACCACCCTGCGAAAATCCATCGGGCGCGGTGCCATGGGTGTGATCAGTCCCCTCGACAGCTGACATGTCCTACGCCGAACTCCACTGCCTCAGCGGCTACACCTTTCTGCGCGCTGCCTCTCACCCCCATGAACTGGTGGAACGTGCCGCAGACGCCTTACCGGGACGGAACGACCCAACTGGCCTGCTATCGAAATTCGGCGAGGCGCTCTGCAACCTTTGCTCTAACGGCAAGAACGCAGCAACCTGACGCAGGGATACTCACAGATTTTTGACAAGCTGCGCTAGGTCGATGCTTTATCGTCACCTTGTGCCTGCGCTAGGAAACAATCAATTCTCGGTGGTACCGCGAAGCAGACTTTAAAAATGTCGGGCATGCGGGCAGGCCTGCCATTGGTCAAATTTGTGCAAATATAGTCACTGCGTGCGCGCAGTACTGTTTTCTTATCACTCATTCGAATGATTTGAAACCTTCGCTCTGCACGCAAGCGTCCGTCGTTTGATGTCACCCAGTTGGCGATTGCAACGTGGTCACCGGGATAGGCAGCTGCCAGGTAATCAATCTCATGACGAACAGCGGCAAAGCCTCGATTTAATTCTCGACATGTTTCAGGCGGCATAGCAACCGCATTGCAATGATCCCACACACATTGGTCAAGCCAACTTAGGTAAACGCTGTTATTGATATGTCCATATCCATCGGCTTCATCACTTGTCGCAGTGTGTTCGATGATATGTGCCTCTGGGTAATCCCATTGCAACGTCGACAACGGATAGCTCCTATACATAATGAATTTTACGTCACATCAGTGACTTAATAGACGCGCTATCAGGTGACTATCGAAATGCAGCGAGACGCTCTGCAGTATCGAGGATATCGGTGTATTCGGCGCCTAACTCTTTCGCCAGTGCTTCTTCGATAGCATTCCCCTGCTGGCTCAGTCGGTACAGATCTTTCATCGCTGCAACGGCGGCACGAGAATTATCGGCAATTTGTGCAGCGCGCGTGGCAACCAGTTGATCGAGCTCTGCTTGTCCGGCAACAGCGTTATTGACAAGGCCGAGGCGTTCGGCCTCGTCTCCCTTAACCACTCGCCCGGTGAAAGAAAGCTCTCTGGCTTTGCGAATCCCTATGGCCTGTGACAGTGTCTGTGACATGCCCCAAGTGGGGCGCAGGCCAAATTTGGTGTGGGTATCACCGAATTTTGCGGTCTCAGTGGTGTAGATAAAATCACAGTGCAGTGCCAATTCCAGTGCGCCGGTAAAGCAGGCGCCATGAACTTTCGCGATTACGGGTATCCGGGCGTTGCGAATAGCGGTACAGGCTTGCCTGGCGGGAGCATCAAATAGATCGCCAATACGGCCGTAAGCGGGCTCGATATCCTGCAGTACTTTGAGATCCACACCCGCTGAGAAGGCCCTCCCCTCACCCTGCAAGACAATGACGCAGACTGCCTCATCAGCACTGGCCTGGTCCACCAATGTTGCGACCCCGGTAAGCATTTCGGGGTGTAATGCATTCATGGCGCCGGGCCGGTTAAAGCTGATGGTAAGAACGCCGTTGTTTAACTCGGTCAACAGTTTCTCAGTCTCTGCTTGGTAGGTTTGATTCATAAGTCTCATCTCTTGCTGATATTTTGAATTAGGGTAACCGCACAATACTGCAACGGTGCCCCGTCTCTCTAGTGTGCAGGTATTCCGTCGACGCGCACCCACTCCACGGTGCGACTGATAAAACCGATCCTACCCTTGAAGAGCATCTGGTTGGCCTCGGGGAGAGCGATTTCCACATCCTTGTAGTCTCCCAGTTTCTCCACATAGATCAGACTATGCCACTCGTCCTGTTTAGATGTATCGGCTTGCAGATCTTTCAGTATGGTGCGACCTACCCGATCAGGAAATTTGTCATTACGAACCACGGTACCACTACCCTCCTCCAGTTGGATATCGATCCAAACAGGGGC
>CAJXWP010000040.1 GCA_913062625.1 uncultured Haliea sp.
CGGCCCGCGATAGCCCACGGTTTACCACTAAGTTCGGGGTGGGTGTCGAGGTAGGTGGCAACCAATTGCCCCGTAAACCCAGTCGCGCCATAGACGATTAATACCAGTGGTTCTGTCAACATAGTCATGTCCTTATGCACTCAGTGCGGCTTTAAATTTTAGGGGTTTCAGTACTGCAAGCGGAGATCCCACGCTGATCCTATCAGCTAATGCTCACTGCCCAGTGATTTCTTCAGTCATTAAATTTTGTTAAGGCTTTAGCAAAATATCGCTAAAGTATAAGCAGGATAAACACTACCTTTGCTGCTACTCTATGACAAACAGCAGACTGCGCCGAAGTTTAAATACCTTTCTGTGTACTTTAAAATAAATTCACCAGCAATTAATGTCAGCCCGACACGCCTTAAGTATTAGCGCTGTTTACATCCATACTGCTGTACATTAACTGACAAAAGGTTAATTTTGTGTATCACTAGCAACAGTTACTGGAAACAAATTAAGAATATTCAACTTAGCCAACATCACTATCCCTGTCCCAAATATCAGCTGACTACCGCCATAGATTAGCAGGGTTGAAAAAGCGATATTACCAATAGGATCAGCAATACCCCCTATTGCAGGGAAAAGAGAAGCATTTATCAACAAGCCCAAATTAATATTACGCACGGTAATTTCAATATTAATTGCGCTAACTTCAGTACTTTTTAAATCGTTAATTTTAGGTATCAGATAAGAGATAAAAACTAAAAACGCGATTAAACCATTAATAAGCACCACATTTTTAAAACCAATACTTTCGAAATCTACTCGGCCAGCCCCCATCGCACCAACAACCATCACCACGATAACTAACAGAGATAAACGAACACATATTTTTGAAAGTGTCGGCGCTTGTTTGGGAAAACGCTTTAATATCAACATACCGAGGCATAAAGGTATCAATAGGTACAAAACAATATCCTGCGCGATTTGTGCACTTGGCATAGTAAAATTTTCAGGCAAGTAACTCGTCGCCAACAATCCCAAAATCAAAGGTGTGGTCAAAAGACTCGCCATGGTAGTTACCCCAGACAAAGAGATCGACAAAGGCACATGCCCTTTGGCAAAAAAAGTGAATATGTTAGAGATAGTGCCGCCAGGAATCGCTGCGCAAATGGCAATACCTGCTGCAAGACCCGCTTCAAGGGAGAAACCTTTAATAAAAAGAAAGGCAGCCAACGGTACGCAAATTATTTGCATCAGCATACCCACACCAAATGCTTTGGGTGCTTTCAAAACCGAGGTAAAATCACCAAGTGTCAAGGTCGCACCCATACCGAGCATTGCTAATATTAATTGTAACGCGGCAAACCAAAATTCATTCTGTAAATAAACATCAAACATATTGTTCCAAACTGCGTAAATTCAAACCTTACTGATGACGAAACGCGCATGGTATAGAAAAGCTTATAAGTATCAATGTGTCTTTCAAGCTCGAGGTTCTGGTGGCTAATTCCCTGAGGCTGGCCCGAGAAGCTCTGACCCTCTGGTAGCCTAACTGACTGCCAGAGGCGCATCCCCAGCCCAATCAACCAACAATTGCTGTGTATCCTGCTGCCAAGGATGAAAGCCCTCAGCATAAAACTCTTTATACAGAGCCAAACCTCCGCTAAAGGCTCCCTGCTTACCGAAGAGCCCAGCCAAGCCTTTGCGCCACAGCTGAAAATTCAATAATTGTCCGTCTTTGCGCAATATATAAAACAGCGCTCGTGCCAGCTCCAAACTAATGAAAAATGTCGCGCGCCTCATGACAGCAATGCGAACTTTTTCACTGCCTCCCACTGCGCGAAATACGTCAAACGCCACCGACTCGTGCTCCATCTCTTCAGCGGCATGCCAGCGCCATAGTTCGCGCATTGAAGGTTCGGCCTTGTTCATAATCGAATCAGAGCTCAGTAGAAGTTCTGCCAATACCGCGGTAAAATTTTCGATAGCGACAGTGATCGCCAACTTTTGTATAGGGGGGAGATTTTTCCTTGCCCAGTCCAAGCGCTTAGTCAACTTACCCTCGAGTTTTTGCAGGTCATAACCGCGCGCTTCGCACAATGTTTCGTTATACCGCTGGTGTTCGCGGCGGTGAAAACCTTCCTGGCCACAAAACCCACGGATGTGTTCTTGCAACTCCGGATCAGTTATTTCGTCCCTGTAATGCCTAACGGCGTCAATAAAGAATTTTTCCCCAGCCGGAAACGTTATCGACATGCCGTTAAACGCTGCAGTCAGAAACGCGTCATCAGCCAACCACTCACCTCTCAGTGCCTCGGCAATATCATGAGAACGATTGCGCGGCTGAATCTGCACATTGGCTGGCGTCGTTGTTTGACTGGCTGTGTGACCGGCGGATGTGCTGGCGGCAAAAGTGTCCATGCAGGTATTTGCCTCTTTGGCGGGCTGCACAAGGTTGGGCGTAGTCGATAACATAACGGAACTCCATATGATCTCGTTAATTAAGAGTCTGTATTCTAGTTGACAGACGCCCATGAAAAGGAGTTATATACAGGCAGGTGAGGAGTTAAATACTCTCAACATAAGAGTTAAATACAGTCATTTAGTGGGTTATATACCTCCAACAGGTGGCGTTATGCACTCGTACTACATATCAACACTGCTGCAGGTACTGGAACCAAACCACGTGTCGCGCGCGCAGCTATTGGACGGTACAGGGCTAGAAGATGCTGATCCGCAGGCCGCAATTAATCTTACGGCACTGCAACTTAATACCGCTTGTACCAATGCACTGGAGATTTCTAAGGACAGCCAATTGGGTCTGAAATTTGGCAGCCAAATCAGCATCGCATCTCAGGGTATCTTCGGCTACGCAATGATGGCCAGTGCCACCACGGGTGACGCGCTCAAATTATTGGTGCGGTACAACAGGGTGATATTGCCCAGCATTGGCATTGAGTTGCAGTGGCACGACACCGCATTGGAGTTATGGGTTAAGGCCAGCCACCTCCCGGAAGCGCTAGAGCGCTTTTATACAGAGGTGCTTTATGCAGCAATCATCAATAGCGGCAGCATCTTACTCGGCCGCGAGGCAACCGTGACCAAGGAACTTCAACTAGGCTATGCGCCGCCAAGTGATATTAGTTTATATCACAAAATTTTTGGCTCGGAAGTGCGCTTCAACGCGGTGCGCAGCGCCACGTTTTTTGATTACGTCCATCTCGACTCGGCTATTTCAACGTCCAACCCTATTGCGCGCGATATTTTTCGACGGGAGTGTGACCGCCTTGTTTCGCGCGACACTAACGGGGGCATGGTGAGTGAACGCGTGCAAGAAATTCTGTTGCAAGCTGGGTCAGAGTTTCCAACATGCGCCAAAGTGGCAATGCAATTGCATATGAGTGAAAGTACGCTGCAGCGTCATCTGCAAAACGAAGGGAACCGTTATCAGCACTTGTTGGATCAGGTGCGCTATCGCCTCGCCATGGAATATCTTCAGGGCACCAATCTTCCCGTTGTGGAGATCGCCAATTTGTTGGGGTTCAGCGACGCGGCCAATTTTCGTAGGTCATTTAAACGATGGTCGACAACCACACCCTCAGCTGTGCGCGAAGCTAGTAATTAGAGGGCAGCTGCGCAGTCTGGCTGTACTACAAATTCAATATTAGCCATCGCGATGCTGAATATAGGTATTGAGAAGTTAACTTGAGGTCATTGCCTGGCCCTAAAACAACTAGGCTGACGGCGCGCACAATGAGAACAACCGGGCAGAGCAAAAACACAATGCAAAGAACAAGCCAACAGACCCTCCCGCTGCGTTTGGGCATCACACCTTGGCACATGAGCAGCACCATGGATGCCAATGCGCTGTGTACACAGGCTGAGCTGGCCGAGCAGTGTGGCTATCACTCTTTCTGGTTGCCTGAGAGTCATTTTGCAGGTCCAGCTTCAGTGCCCGAGCCTATCCTGCTGCTAGCGGCGGTGGCTGCGCGTACGACGACCATCAAGCTTGGCACGACCTCGTATCTGCTTCCTATCCGCAATGCCCTGCAAGCAGCGGAGCAAGTTGCCGTGCTGGACCAGCTCAGTGGTGGCCGACTCATTCTCGGTCTTGGTCGGGGTTTTGAAAAAAACATGCTGAGTGCGTTCGACGTTAACCCCAAAGAAAAACGCGAGCTACTTAACCGCAATCTTGACGTAATGAAAGCGGCTTGGGCAGGCGGCGTTGTTGGCTCTGAGGCGATCGGTGCTGTGATGTCGCCACTGCCAGTACAGAAACCTCACCCGCCCATCTGGATGGCGGCTTTCGGCCCGAAGGCATTGGCCCAGGCGGGAAAGATGGGCACGCCCTATCTTGCGTCACCGATGGAATCATTACAGCAGTTAAAAGAGAACTATGAGATTTATAACACGGCGTTAGATGAACACAGCCAGCCTAGGCCGAGTGAAATCGTACTGATGCGCACGATTTTTATCAGTGATGACAAAGCACTGTGCGAACAGATAACACGTGACCTCGCACACTTGGCAAGCACGCTGAAGTTCGGTAACACGGCAATGGAAGCGGCCTGGATTGTGGGCAATGCAGAGGACGTTGCGAGTGAAATTCAACAGTACCAAGAACAACTTGGCATGAACTACCTGATCGTTGCGCGGCCGCGCATCAAGGGTCTAAGCCGTCAATGCGCCGAGCAGTCAATGCGCGCATTGGCCGACCTGGTGACGAATTTTTAGCGCGAGCCCATCGGCAGTAGCCCGCTATTTCAATCAATGACTCATCGGTGGTGCGGTGATGTGCCGTCCCTGTAGTGGGACTGCGCTAGTTTGGCTGCCGACTCTGAGCTGTGGCCTCACGCCACCCGGTAGTTGGAGATCTGAATGTCCTCCGCCCCAACGTCCGCGTAGTTATCGTTGGCGCGACCAATGCCGAACTCGCGCCAAGTAAAGGGGTGATACCGGGGGTTGCCGTCGCAGAGTTCGGGGATGGGTTCTATCACGGCGTCGAAGGTGGGGTTCAGGAAGAAGGGGATGCTGTAGCGATCCGTCGCGCGCATCGGGGTGACCCGGTGAACGGCGGCCTTGTACTGATCGTTGCTCCACACTTGTAGCGAGTCACCTAGGTTCACCACGATCGTGCCAGGACGCGGGGGGACATCGATCCAGCCGTGTTCGGCGGACTCAGTCTGTAAGCCCCCCGTCTGATCCTGGAGCAGCAGCGTGATCACCCCCGGGTCGGTATGGGGGCCCAAGGCTAAATCGCCCAAGGGTGCCAGACTCTCTCGATCAGACGCCGGGGTCGGATCATCGAGCGTATAGTGGTTGAGGCGCATTAGACTGCCAAGCGAACTGCCGTGGGTTTGCGCTGCAATGTCGGGTGGCAGATTCAGTGCGGTGAGCACGAGCTGCAGCGTCTTTTCGGCCGCCGCGCCCATGACGTCGAAATACTCTGTCATCGTTTCCTGCACTTCAGGCATCCAGTCAGGCCAGACATTTGTGCTGAATTCAGGGGGCAAAGCGGGCGAGAGCAGATCAAAGACCTCTTTGCGATCACGTACCCGTTTGGTGAGCTCGCGATCATAGTATCCGGTGGGCTGGCCTTCTTTGCGCATGAGTTGATGCTTCTGCTGTGGCTTCGATGCGAAGAAGCGCTCGGTGGCATCCCAGGTGCGTTCAATCACCGCGTCAAGGCCGTGTCCCTCGATCAGGAAGAAGCCATGATCGCGGCATGCGGCGTCGAGTGCGGCGAGGGAAGCGGCCGAGGGATTGGACAGATCGATCGTCGGTACGCTCATGATTATTCTCCTGAAAGGACGCATGGACTATAACTAAACATTAGGTGCAAAGAAATCGCCTTTGTAAGTATCGGTCTAAATCATGGGGCGGCAGTTGGCGCCTCCCAATGCGCCCTGTGGAAAAGCACTTTTCGGCCCCTCGGGAATACTCCGGCGGCAATACTCGAAAGATACTATCAGCGCCTGAATTTAAAAAAGCCGTAAGACTTGATTGCGTACTCGAGTTAGCGCGGATCAGCGACGCGGCTCAGTGCTAGAGGACGGGCTACTGTGACAGCCAGGTCATCAACTTGGCGACCACGGTGTAGAACCACTCTTTTATTGCGAGCCACCTACTCGATGATTCACGCAGCGCTTTATCTTCATGGCTGCGCTCAATAATATACGCGTGCACAAAGTGTGCATCGTCTTCGTCGAGCACATCATCAAAGCGAGGCATGCCGGCACTCTCCATCGTACCGCCGAGCACTACTGGCATGAAATTTTTATGCCATACCGGATCGAGATGGCGCAGGTCCGGCACTGAGCCATCACTGACAACGTCCATGCCATGACATCGCGCACAGTAGCGGCTATAGAGGTGATGACCGCGTTTCAGCTGCTCAGCGCTGATATCCAGCTGCGTTGTGGGTTCGGGGAACTGCTGTTTAGGGATGGCGGGCAGTGACTTACTGGCACCGAGCTTAAAGGTAATAACCCGACCGTTTATCACTGGCCGATCATGCTGTATGCCGATCATCAAACTGAAGCCGCCGCCTCGGCCGACCATTACGCTGACGTAGTTCTCTCCGTCTACCTCGTAGGTGATCGGCGCAGCCATCACGCCATTTTGCACATCAGCACGCCATAGGCGTTCGCCTGTATCGGCGCGATACGCATAAAAAAAGCCATCGACACTACCCTGAAACACCAAGTTTCCCGCAGTGGCCAGCACGCCACCGTTGGGCGCGTAAGGGTAGTCCGCTCGCCATACCGCCTGCTGTTCCACCGGGTCCCAAGCCATTAAAAAAGACCGGGGCATGGTTTTTAATATCGCTTGGGTCAGCTGCTGATTCAGGTCAGCACCATCAGCCTTGTAGCCTAAATTCCAGTGACGCGGCGTAAACTCAAACGCCTCGTCGGCGTCAAACTCAGTACCAAATTCAAGGGTCGGGATATACATTAAGCCGGTATCGGGGCTGTAAGCCATAGGGTGCCAGTTATGCCCACCAAGGCCACTGGGGAAAATCATAGAGGTGGTGCCGGGCGCATAACGCACACCAGGATTTTCAATCGGCCTACCGGTACTCAAGTCATAGCCACTGGCCCAGGTGACTTTTACATAGGGCTCCGCCGACAGCAGCTCGCCAGTGACGCGATCATAAACATAGAAGAAACCTGCCTTAGGTGCCTGCATCAAAACTTTGCGCGGCAGGCCCTGCCACTCTATCTCCGCCAGCACCATTTGCTGGGTGGACGTATAATCCCAGGTGTCGCCCTCTACTTGCTGGTGATGCCACAGATATTCACCGCTGTCGGCATTCACGGCCACGATAGAGGTCAGAAATAAATTATCCCCACCCTCAGGGCTGCGCATATCACGGTTATGCGGCGCGCCATTGCCTACACCGATATAGAGAATATTCAACTCGGGGTCGTAGACAATGGAATCCCAAACGGTGCCACCGCCGCCGACTTTCCACCACTCACCGGTCCAGGTTTTAGCGGCCATCGCCATCAGCTCATTTTCAAAGCCATCAGCCGGATTGCCCGGGATAGTATAAAAGCGCCAGACCTGCTCGCCGGTTTGTGCATCATAGGCGCTGACATAACCGCGTACCCCATACTCCGAGCCACCGTTGCCGATAATCACTTTGCCATTGGCAATGCGTGGCGCACCGGTGATCGAATAAGCCTTGCTAATGTCTGTCGTTTGCGTTTCCCACGCCACGAGGCCGCTGACTGCATCGATCGCAATGAGGCGCCCATCCAGTGTGCCGACATAAACCTTATCTTGCCAAACAGCCACCCCGCGATTCACGGCACCACAGCAATATTTATAAGCAGTCTCGCGGGGCACCATCGGGTCATATTTCCACAGCATCTCACCCGTGCGAGCATCAAGCGCATAAACCACACTCCACTCGGCACTGGCGTACATCACCCCATCAACAACCAGCGGTGTGCCCTGCAAACCATTAGTAAAAGGCGTTTCAAAAAACCAGCTAATGCCTAATTGATCGACATTACCGTCATTGATTGCTTTGAGCGAACTGAAGCGTTGCTCACGCCAGGTGCTGCCGTGACTCATCCAGTTGCCCGGCTCTGAAGCGGCATCCGCCAGACGTTGATCACTTACAGACAACGAATAGCCGGGTAATGAAATAAGCAGCAGTGCGGTAAAAGCAATTAGATGATTCAGAGTGAGCGTCCAGCCAGTATTATTTGAGGCCAGTATAGCGGCCGAAGGGCAGAAGGTGTAGCGCTGTTGACGAATTGGGCGCGCACCGGTTGATCAGCGCCCTTCTGGGGGCAGCAGTCGGGTCTCAATAGGGTTGGCCTGTCCTGATGTCTGGGCGCGCGGGAGGCAGTGGGCATCAAAACAGCTCTCGTCCTTCTTGATGCCCTTATTTTCGGCGATAATTTGACCCAATGCCAATGGTTACAGTAACGTACGCATCATAGGAATAAACTCCTCAAACAACGTGAGACGTATTGTGCAAAAGCCAGACACTAGCCTTCAATTTCGCACCGCTTGGCGTGCCCTAGGTCGCCTGCGGATAGACCCCGATAATACCGACGAGGTGTTCGTGATTATCCGCGCGCTGTCGGGCAATTCAGGAGAGCGGCACTACCGCAATTTTAAGAAGACCGAGGCCGGCCAGCGTATCTTGGCAGAACAACGTAACCTGCTCGAAACCCTGATAGACCACGATTATTTGCGCTCCCTTCCGGAGGAAAGCCTAGGCCACCAGTACCTGTTGTTCACTGAGCGCGAAAAAATTACCGCCGAAGGATTGGTCGCGGCGAGCGAGTCTGGCGACAGTATTGCGGTGGGTGAGAATCGCCAGCGGTTCTTCGACCGCCTGCGCGATTGCCATGACTTGCAGCATGTCACCACCGGCTGGGGGCGCGATCTGCTCGGCGAAGGCTCGGTGCTTGCCTTTAGTATCGCTCAAAAGTGGCACAACGGTATCGCTCTAATCGTCGCTATGGCTTTCTGGACGGGCGGGCCTGAAATGCGCGCTATGATTCGCAAGGCCTGGCGGCGTGGGAAGCAGAGTGAGAGTCTCGAGTTTGCGGACTGGGAAGGGCTGTTGCCGCTGCCGCTTGCGCAGGTTCGGCAACAGCTCGGCTTGGGCGAGCCGCCTGTGTATGAGCCGGTCTGGTCTCTTGGAGCTGCTGCTGCGACGGTGGGTTAGTGAAAGCCAAGGATTGACGCATGTTTTACAGCGGGCCGCGGGCTTGTTGAAAGCTCCACGCTCACGTTCTTTGACACAATATTGATAACAGTAGGAACGATCTATGTCCCGATTAAGTCGACGCGGTTTTCTACAGTTTAGCGTGGCTGCAGCGCTGGCGAGTACCGCCGCGTGTAGTGAGGACGAACCTGAGACAAGTCCTGACGCGCGTTTTCCGCAGGACAGCTTCGGTGCCGGCGCAACGGCCGAAGCGGTGACTGAGGGGGTAAACCTCAGTGGCAAGACGGCATTAGTGACCGGCTGCAACTCCGGCCTCGGCTATGAAACGCTTTCTGTGCTGGCGCAGCGCGGTGTGCATGTCATCGGCACCGGTCGCACCCTAGAAAAAGCCCAGCAGGCTTGCGCTAGTGTGGGCGGCAAGACCACTCCACTCGCGTTGGAACTGGCGGATTTTCAGTCGGCCGTCGACTGCGCTGACGCAGTAAAGGGCATGGGCGTGCAGTTGGATATGGTCATCGCCAATGCCGGCATCAACCCTTTCGGTGAATTGATCCTGGTGGATGGGATCGAACGCACGTTCAGGGTTAATCACTTGGGTCATTTTGTGTTAATCAACCAGTTGCTGCCGCTGGTGAACCCGCAGGGAGGCAGAATCGTGCACGTCGGTAGCCGCTCCGCTTATATGCAGGCACCGCCTGAAGGTATAGTGTTTGAAAGTCTCAATGGCGACGTGGTGCTCGAGTCGGGTCAATACTACGGTCAATCTAAACTGGCGAATGCGCTGTTCTCCTTGCAGCTATCAAAGCAATTGGCCGGGTCGGGCGTCACGTCAAACGTGATTCACCCAGGTCTGGTGCAGACCAACATCGCCCGCAATGCCAACGCTGTCATTCGCAAGGGTTTTGAATGGGTGGGCCCACTCATTGCGAAAAGTCCTGCTGAGGGTGCCGCCACTCAGGTGTATGTCGCTGCAAATCCTCATGTTGCGGGGGTGAATGGTGCGTATTTTGAAGATTGCAATCCGGTGATGGTGAATGTGCCGAACCACGTCTTCGATGAGCCAATGGCGCAGGAGCTGTGGCAGGTGTCGACGCAAATGACTAACGGCTACGTGTAATTTCAGGCGTCAGGCCCAGGTCTGGCGCGCAGGGCTCAAGGCCGTGTTCGTGATCGACATCGAGCGTTGCAGCCGCTGTGCGATGCGCTGATAGGCACACGATGCTCGTCCGCTTGGCCATGTTGCCAGTCATCAGCGTACTAGTGGGTTATTTGATTGCCCCGTGGTGATTTACAGTGGCTTATTTCTGCCTGTGGATCGCATTCATCCATTTCATCATTTGCGGCGCTTAGAAAATGCGTGCCGAACAAGGAGCATAAATTGAGCATGTGGGAACATACGGGGAAAAAGCGGCCAGATTATGCAGAGCAACCCAGTGCCGGCCAAGAATCAGTGTGGGACTATCCACGACCACCGACCCTCGTGATGAGCGATGAAAGGGTGGAGGTGAGTGATGCCTCTGTTCCTATCGCCACTAGCGTGGCGGCTCTGCGGGTACTGGAAACCGCGAGTCCACCCACGTACTACCTTCCCAAGAAAGATATCGATTGGCGCCAACTGGTGAAGATCAGCCAGAGCAGTTTCTGTGAGTGGAAGGGCGAGGCCAGCTACTACGCACTGGCCAGCGACCCACAACAGGTGCCGATCGCGTGGCTATACGCCAACCCGAGTAACAGCTTCGCAGCCATCCACGACCATGCGTCTTTTTATCCCGGGCGAGTAGAGTGTCGGGTAAACAGCGAGAGGGTGAGACCACAGCCGGGTGAGTTCTACGGTGGCTGGATTACCGATGGTGTTAGGGGCCCGTTTAAAGGCGAGCCTGGCACGGGGCATTGGTAGACGTTCAGGCACGTTCCAGATAGTGCACGCTGAATAACGCGTCGGCGTCCATCCAACTTTGCGCGAGCTTCAATCCAGCCGCCTCTACGAGTGCCGCAAATGATTGTGGTGTGTACTTGTAGGAGCTTTCCGTGTGCAGGGTTTCCCCGAGCGCAAACTCCACGGTGCCGCCGTTACAGCGCACCGACTGCTCCCGTTCGCTGACCAGGTGCATTTCGATACGCCGGGCCTCGGTGTTATAAAACGCATGGTGGTGAAAGCTGTCTTCTTCAAATTCCGCATCCATCACCTGATTTAATCGGCGTAGCACATTGAGATTGAATTCTGCGGTAACGCCTTGACTGTCGTTATACGCTGCGTTTAGACGGTCACTGGATTTATGAGTATCAACGCCAACGAGGGCACCTCCATTTTCGCCCATCATGTCGCGCACTCGAATCAGGAATTCTGCCGCCAGCTTCGGTTCCAGGTTGCCTATCGTTGAGCCGGGGTAAAATACCACGCGCTTGCCTGCTGGCAAATCGTCGAGAAAAGACCAGCCCTGGTTGAAATCGGCACATACCGCGTAGATATCGAGCCATGGGTACTCGCCACCGAGTTCAAGGGCCGCCGACTGTAGAAATTCCGCAGAGATATCCATTGGCACATAGGCTGAAGGCTGCAGGGTGTCGAGCAATATTCGTACTTTCTCGCTGGAGCCGCTGCCAGGTTCAATAAACAGACAGCCACGACCGCAGCGCGCGCTGATTTGTTCGCGGTTCTCGGTTAGAATAGCGACCTCGGTGCGGGTCGGATAATACTCCGGCAGACGGGTGATCTGGTCGAATAGCTGCGAGCCATACTCGTCGTAGAACCATTTCGGGTTCACGGTTTTTTGGGTGCTTTGCAAGCCAGCAAGGATTTCTTCACGGCTGTGACTCAGGTCGGGATGCTCATTCCTGAACACCACTTTGTCGGTCTTGTGTAACGCGTGTGTCGTCATTGATTTGTCTCTTTGTCTAGGGTGCGGGCCAGGCGAATACCGCTGAACTGCCAACGGTCTTGCGGGTAAAAGAAGTTTCGGTAGCTTGGTCGAGCCTGGCTGCTCTTGGTGACACAGGAGCCACCACGCAGCACCCACTGGTTACTCATAAATTTACCGTTGTACTCGCCGATGGCCCCGGGTGAGGGCTTATAGCCTGGATAGGGGGTATAGGCACTGCGAGTCCATTGCCAGCACTCGCCATACAGTTGGCTCATGCTTGTATTGTCGACAGCCACCCGCGGATGGTAGTGCGCATCGTCCATGCCGCCGAGAAAATCGAGCTGGTCAGCAGCGACCTTCTCCCACTCCTGTTCCGTGGGCAACCTTGCGCCTGCCCATTGGGCATAGGCCTCAGCCTCATAGCCACTGACATGGCACACAGGGCGAGCGGCATCACGCGGCTGTAATCCATACAGCGTGAATTCCCGTTGCTCGCCGTCTCTGTCCAACCAGTGCAGTGGCCCGCTCCAGCCTTGCGCCTCTGCAATGGCCCAACCGTCGGCTAGCCACAATTCCGGGCGCTGATACCCGCCATCATCAACAAAGCCCTGAAACTCACCGTTGCTTACCAGCCGACTGGCCAGCTCAAAGGGTTCTAAAAAATAGCGGTGTTGCGGCAGTTCATTATCAAAATAAAAGCCTTGCCCCGAGTGGCCAATGGTTATTAAGCCCCCGTCATCCTGCAGCCAACGCAATGGTGGCGCAGCGGTGCCAATGGATAGCGCCCGTGGCAGGTACTCGGGGTATAGCGGGTTTACACCCAAAGAATACTTGAGATCGGTGAAAAACAATTCTTGGTGTTGGCGCTCGTGTTCAATGCCCAGCAGCATGCGTTCATGAATTGTTTTGCGCTCGGGATCATTCGCAGCAGCGGCCAGCGCCAGTAAAGCGGTATCAACAAATTCACGATAAGCCAGCACCTCGTCTAGCGGGGGACGAGACAACAAACCGCGCTGATCGCGGGGGTGCTGGGCGCCGATGCCATTGTAATAAGAATTAAATAACACCTCATACAGCGGCTGCGGCGGCTCATAGTCGCTGGCGAAGGGCTTAAGAATGAAGGTTTCAAAAAACCAGCTGGTATGCGCTAGATGCCACTTGGGCGGGCTGGCGAAAGCAGCCGCCTGCAAGCTGTAATCTTCGGGCAACAGTGGCGCGCAGATATCTACAGATTGCTGTCGGGTTTCCACAAACGCCGCAACTATTGCTTCACCGTCAATTGTCGACACTATCGAACTCCAGCACCATCATGCTCCAAAATCTGTAAATTCAAACACTGTCTGCCGTTACCCGACCACCGACCCAGGTGACATCGTCTTCTATGCGACTAAACAAATGGCCACCGTCGGCAGAACATTGCCACGCGCGCAGTGCATCATAGCCCGCGTGCGCCTGCCAGAAGCTTGCCAGTACGCGCATAGCAGAGCCAGTGGCAATATCTTCGGCGATGCCATGCTGCGGGGCAAAATATCTGTATCGTATATCTCGCGCTGGGCTTTGGGTGTCGGCACAGGTCGCGATAATCGCTCGACGGGTATGTTCGCCTAATTCAGGGCCGGGGGCGCGGAGGTCTCTCAGATCCGCGCTATCTGGCCAGCACAGTATCAGGTAGTCCGTTTCACACCCAGCCACAGCGGCCGATACGGGCATGCTGCCAAAGGCTGTCTCAACCCACTGTGGCACCACGCTGGGCTCGCTAGTGATTGGGTCAAATCCAATCCAGCTGAGGTCTTGGTGCAGCGAGAATCGTACATTGGCGTCGTTCATAATCATACGCGAAACTGTGTGTCCGCGTTGTGTCCATGTCGTTCCGCAACTCAACAGGCCATGACCACACAGGCTGATGGGCTGCCCTAGCGGCGTCCAACAGCGCACGTGCGGCACCCCGTTTGCCGCAAGCCAGGTGCAGCACTGAGTGACGTCGCTCGGTGGCGGTGCTGTTTCGGCTTCCGCTTCCAGCGTCACCACACGGCAGGGATTGCCTTGCGCTAATGGCATGGAAATCGATAGCCCAGCGTCTACAAACACGCGAACCGAGAGAATGTGGGGTGCTTGTGTAATCGGCTTTCCTTATCTCTGCTTTGGGGTCAGAACCGATGCCCCGATCCGTCAATGGTCTTTATTTTACCGATCATCACCCGCTCGCGAAAGTATAGGACGTGTGAATAGGCAGTTGTGCGCCGATTTCTTCACAGATTTCGGTCATTGAATGGGAGACATTCGAGCCATTCGCGGCTATTAATCTGACGTGTTACTCGAGGCGGTGAGCACGCAATTGCAATCTTTTCACTGTTTCTGGGCACTTCATACCTTGTATTGTCCCATTGCTTGCCCCTTCGAGCTGAGGCAGCACTGCAAGGAGCCAAAATTATTGAAGTCTGATCTGATCCAATAGCCGACCACCTTACGTATTAGCCTGTCTGATAGGCTTGCCAATAATGAACATTCCTCTCTAAGCAGGACATTAATGTGATTACGCAGGAAATGAGCGCTAGGCCCGTTACTCCATGGGATATTTTAGTGGAAAAGCTCGCGTTGCTCAGTGAGCAAGCGGAATCTATCGCTGATCTTGATGCTTCTTTTCTCGAAACGCTGTCCGAATCACTCGCGTTAGCGCAGGGTATGAATCCCTATATCGGGAGTATCACGACCGAAGAGTCTGTTGATCTGCAAAACTTAGTGGAGCGCACACAAACTGAGGATTGGCAAAAACGGTTTCAAGAGGGAGACACGACACTGGGCCTCGAAAAGGAAATGGTCTCAGGCCATATCGAGGGGCAGTTTTTAAAGATGCTGGTGCATGCAACGCAAGCAAAAGCGATTTTGGAGATCGGGCTGTTTACGGGATATTCTGCCTTAGCCATGGCGGAGGCGTTACCTGCTGATGGTGAGATCGTCGCCTGTGAAATTGACCCTTATGCAGCTGATTTTGCCCGTCGCTGCTTCGAAGCAACCGCACATAACTCGAAAATTGCGATAGAAGTTGGGCCAGCAAAGGACTCTTTACTGACACTCGCGGGTCAGGGTCGCCAGTTCGAACTGATTTTTATTGATGCCGATAAAGCGGGTTATATTGCCTACCTAGACTTTGTCATTTCCAACGGTTTATTGGCCAAAAGTGGGCTAATAGTGATCGACAACACGCTGATGCAGGGAGAACCCTACACGCGTAAAGATATCGGTGCCAATGGAGAAGCTATCGATAAGTTCAATCAGTTTGTAGCGGCTGATCGGCGAGTGGAGCAGGTCGTGCTGCCGATCCGCGATGGCATTACCTTAATCCGCATTCTTTGACTGCCCAGATTGTCGGACATTGTTTATGAACATAAGGCTGAAGAATCTGCTGGTAGTGTCCGGGCTGACGCTACTCTTGCCCGTGACGCTCGCGGTGGTTCTGGCATCACTAATAGCGCGCTTGATTGAGGTGTTAGTCTCAAAGGTTGTTGGTGCAAATAAAGGCCACCAGCAGGTTGGACTTAAGAAAACGATTCTGATCAGTGGCGGTAAGATGACGAAGGCGCTTACGTTAGCGCGTGCTTTCCACGCGGCCGGGCACCGTGTCATTCTGGCTGAAACGCCGAGGTATGCATCGACCGGGCACCGCTTTTCACTTGCTGTGAGTAAATTCTATACGATACCCGGCCCCCAAGATCCTAGTTACACTCAGGCTCTGTTAAGCATCATTCAGCAAGAAAGCGTCGATGAATACGTTCCTGTGTGCAGTCCTCTGGCCAGTTTCTACGACTCTTACGCTATTCCATCCCTGGCGCCATTCTGCCGCGTTGTACATGTCGACCCGAACAACATTGTCGATCTCGACGACAAATACAAATTTGCCAAGAAAGCAGAGCAGTTAGGACTTCGCGTACCCAAAACGCTACTCATCACTGACCCTCAGCAGGTGGTAGATTTCGACTTTACTAACGCGTCGCGGCCGTTTATTTTGAAGAGCATTGCGTATGACGCAATACGCCGGCTTGATCTCACCCGATTGCCTCTTGAGACTTCCGAAAAAACCGCCTCTTTTGCTCAATCATTACCCATATCGACTGACAACCCTTGGATCTTGCAGGAGTTTATAGAAGGGGATGAATACTGTACGCACGGGACGGTTATTAACGGTGTTTTGACGGTATACTGCTGCTGCGAGTCGTCGGCGTTCCAGATTAACTACTCGCACGTAGAGGAAGTAGACATTGAAGAGTGGGTCACTCACTTTGTGTCAGCAATGGAATTTACCGGTCAAGCCTCCTTTGATTTTATACGCGCGAGTGATGATGGAAAATTTTATGCCATAGAGTGTAATCCGCGGGCCCATTCTGCCATAACGCTGTTTAGTAACCGGCCGGAACTTGCTATGGCGAATCTCAGTAGCACGGCTGATTTTTATCCACTTAAGCCATTAGAAAACTGCCGGCCGACGTATTGGCTTTTTCATGAATTGTGGAGGTTTGCTAAACAGCTTCGCTCACCACGAGATGCGCTAGCCGTCGTCAAAACAATCTTGACGGGTAAAGACTCCGTGTTCAATTGGCGTGATCCGTTTCCTTTTTTGATGCTCCATCACTGGCATATTCCTTCACTGCTAGTGAAGGATCTTCACGAACAGCGTGGCTGGCTCCGGATTGACTTCAATATTGGTAAACTAGTACAAGAGGGTGGTGATTAAACATGCACCCAAGGCATATATTACAGCTGGTAGGTTCTCCAACGGACGCATTTCATTGCGAGCTGTCACAAATGTATGCAGTAGGCTGCGCTAACGCCCTGTCTGGAATTGCGTTGTATCGGTTTTCCTATGCTCATATATCCCCTGACGGCGCTTGGTGCTTTCCTGAATCTCTCTCTTTGCACGACAGGCAGACCGCACAGAAATATGAAACGGTAGAGGCGTTAGCGATTATTGCGTCTATGGATGTCGACTGCGGCTTGCCACAACTATTTTGTTTGCGCGGGATGACGGAGTGCCGCGCCATATTTAGAATTCTAGACATACCGTTCATCGGCAATAATCCACTTCAGATGGACTTATCGGCAGACAAAGTACTGGCGCGCAATATCGTGTCGGCCAGCGGCGTGAGGGTGCCAGAGGGGGAAGTTATTACAAAGGCGCTGTGCTTATCAGGGCATAGGTCAACGGTCTCTTATCCTGTGGTAGTCAAACCTGTAGGTTCTGACAACTCTCATGGGGTGAGCTTAGTGACAGACCCCGCTCAACTTGGCAGTGCAATTGCTGATGCGCACTTTTATCATGAGCAGGTGCTGATCGAAAAATACATAGAGTTAGGGCGAGAAGTGCGCTGCGGAATTGTCCAAAGGGATGAGGGGCTTGTGTGCCTACCACTGGAGGAATATGCCGTTGACGCGAATAAGCGCCCGATCCGCTTGCACAGTGACAAGCTGGTGCGTGACCACGACGAGCTATTGGAGTTGCCGGCAGCCGCGCTTGATCTAACCTGGATTGTTGATCAAGAAGACCCCGTAACCCAGACCGTACACAGTGCGGCCTTGAAATGTTATGCAGCGCTTGGGTGTCGCCACTATGGTCTATTTGATTTCAGGGTTGACCCAAGCGGAGTTCCTTGGTTTTTGGAAGCCGGCTTATATTGTTCTTTTTCTCCTCGAAGCGTGATTGTCAAAATGTGCGAGGCGCACGGGATATCACTGGAAAACTATTTTGCAGAAAGTGTGCAGTTGGCAATCGACGGTGGCTGACATGTGTCGCAACTTCGTGCCCTATCTTTCTTAATTATTACGTACCCACTTAATCTACTGGAAGCATTTCATGAGCGATCTACTCTCTCGACTACATTCTTTCTCACAGAGTTATTCGATAAAATATAGCGGTAAAGAAAATCTACAGCCGACACTTGACAGGCTTGTTCAGCACGAGTCGTTTAAAGTCATTCTGTCGGAGTTGATTGAGCAGCCCGTTTTTTCTAAGGATTTTGGGCAACAATTTGCAAGCTTAGGCGCGGTGGAGGGGATTGCGCCAAGTCGGTTGTTGCGTGGCTCCTTAAATTTGGCACTTGGACATTTTTTGACGCTTTTTGCGCAATTAGTTGAATCCTTAAGTGGGGAGAGTCGGCGCACCGACAGTGCTCATCATGTTGCGGGAGAGGGTGCTCTCGATATTGGACAATGGAGAGCATTGGCTGATGGCGTGCTTGAAGATGACGCTATCAAAGACATCAAGTTAATTACCTATCTGACATCGGTTGTTAGTGACGCTGAGACTGTTTCGTACTATTCAGATCTTCGTGAAAGATTGGTCATCGATAACCCACACGCCATCTACCCAACATCAGGATACAGAGAATCTGATGGCTCAGTGGTTAGTACTTCTGATAATCTGACCAGCGAAGCCGTAATGAGCTTTAGTACGTTCGCGACGATCCGAACCGTCGACGACTCTCTAAATTGTGGCAATAACGTACTGCGAGATATCTACAAACCTTTGGGCCGCTGCGTCTGTTTGATCGACGAAAATGTCGAGACAATCTATGGCCGCGAAATCAGCACGTATTTTGAACACCATAATATTAGTCTCGAAAAATTAGTGTATCGGGCCATGGAGATTGATAAGGGTATCGACACCGTAGAAAGTATGTTGGGTGATTTTAAACGCTGTGGCGTTTCACGTAATGAACCTATTTTGATTATAGGCGGCGGTGTTTTGTCTGATACGGGAGGTCTAGCCTCGGCATTATACGGACGAAATACACCCTATGTGATGTTGTCGACCTCGATTGTCACAGGTATCGATGCTGGTCCGTCACCGCGCACGTGTTGCGATGGGTTTGGCTACAAAAATTTGTTAGGTGCTTATCATCCACCTGTCGTGTCAATTACGGATAGATTTTTCTTTAAATCTTTGAGTGAAGGCTGGTTGCGTCATGGCATCGCTGAGATTATCAAAATGGCAGTGGTTAAAAACCTCACATTATTTGAGCAGTTAGAGTCGGCGAATGCAGCGTTAATTTCTACGCGCTTTGGTACCAAGGACTGCAACGACAATGATGCTATCCAAACACAGTCGCAAGCGATACTCGGGGGAGCCCTTAAGTCTTATATTGAGGCTGAATATGATAATCTGTATGAGACTCATCAGTGCAGGCCTCATGCGTATGGGCACACCTGGTCTCCCGGGTTTGAGATAGAAGCAGGGCTTCTGCATGGCCACGCGGTCGCAATTGGTATGGGACTGGGCGCCTATCTGAGTCATCAGGCGGGCTGGATAACCGAAAATGAGTTATTCCGGATTCTCAAACTGATGAGCGACTTTGGTCTGAGCCTTTGGCATGACATTTTAGAGGACCAAAATGTTATGGAAGCGTCACATGCAAAAATTATAGAGAAACGTGGCGGCAATCTCGTTGCGCCTCTTCCGAGAGGCGGCATAGGGAGCTGCGGGTATTTGAATGATCTTAGCGCGGTAGATTTATGTGCGGCTATTCCACTGTACAAGAGTATGTGCGCCACTTTCCCTAGAGACGGAAATGGTGTAGAACCTTTGTGCAGCGATGTTGGCTTGGAGAGCCCGTCGACTGTAGCGGCCGCATCGTAACGCTCACCCTTCTTAAACGATTAATCTGTTTGGAAATGACTTATGAAGTTCTCACATATAATTTTTGGTGGTATTGGAACCCTGGTTGAAACCTCCGAATATCAGTATCAAGCGTACAACACTGCGCTGGTGCTCAATGATATCGACTACCATTGGGAGCGTGAAGATTATGTCGCATCGCTGTCAATCAGCGGCGGGCCTCTGCGTCTGGAAATGATTCAAATGGAAAACGGCAGTCGACTAACCGGTGAGCAAATAGTCAATGTTCATCTCGACAAGACCCGTGTTTTCAATGCGCTCATTCGTGAGCGGGGTCTCAAGTTGAGAGAGGGGGCCGATGAGTTGATAGAGTTTTGCTTGAAACGAGACGTGAAACTCGCATGGGCAACTACCACTAGCCAAGACAATATCGACGCAATTACTGACTCTTTGCACAATGACTTATTGGTCCAATCATTAGTAAAAACCACAAATTCAACGTTTGTGGAGAACCCAAAGCCCAACCCTGAGATCTACGAAAAAGTGATGGAGTCGCTGGGTATCACCGTGAACGATGTGATTGCTATCGAAGATAGTCCTAGTGGTGTCAAATCGGCCTGTGATGCTGGAATTACGACCCTGGCGTTTCCGGGTGAAATGAACTCAGGCAAAGACTTTCCTGCTGCGCTCAAGATTATTTCAGGCCTCAGCGAGGTCGTTGGGTATCTTGAGTAGGCCCGCCGCTGTTTGAATGTTCATCGGCGTCATACGCTGACGGGCTTATGACAGCAAGCATCGATGCGGCACCGGGTGTTACAACTCATCGGGGACGTTGTACCGCTCTTGGTAGCGCTTAAACAATGATCGGTCGCGGGCTCTGTGTTCATCCACCTCGTACGCATGCCGGCCAAACTTGCCCTTAGGTTTTCCTTGTAGGTAGTCCTGCATGCGTTTTTTGGCTTGCTCTGACAGTGTCATCTTGAAGTGCGCGTAGAGATTGGAAATGCATTTTAATGGATCGTCCATTAAATCCTGATAGCGAGAGTCTGCGATATTGGCATCGGGCACGATACCCTGTTCACGTTGCGCGATAACATGCTCTAACCGCTGAGCCGTGGCGGCGCCCATAATAATATTGGCAAACAATTCCGCATTGAACGGTTGGTCTGTGCGCATGGAGTACAGCGTGCCCATGAGGCTAGTGGTAGACGCCATACACTTAATGGGATCTCGGTGCGTTTGCACAATGCGCGCATCGGGATAGACCTGAAGCAGTATATCCAGATGCACCTGATGTTCTGGTGCTTTTAACAGCCAGCGCTTGCGTGGGTTTTTCCACTGCAGGATTTGCAGTATTTTTTTATGATACTCATACACGGGCTGAAAATCCGCCTGCATACACCAGCTGCTATAACTGGGCGTCTGATGGAGCGACGCAATGTGGTCGCTGATAAAGGTACTCGCCATCAGCAGGCCGCATTCCGAGGGAATGTCGCCACGCATTTCGTGCATGCTGGCAAAGTCGGGGGCGACCCGGTTCCACTGGGTGAAGAGCCTGTGGGCGTGTCCAATTCGCGGGTCGGTACTGTAGGTTTCTTGCTGGGGTGGAGGGCACGGTTGCAATGCCTCCCACATCATCGGCACGCCGACCTCTGGGTCCTGTGACAGTAGTTCATAGAGAATCGACGTGCCGGAGCGCGGCAGACCGACAATCACCATAGGCGCAGAGATGGTTTCATGTAATATTTCAGGGTGCTTTTTAAGGGTTTCGGTGACCTGAAGACGCGTGCTGAGCCATAAAATAATATCGTTGCGGGCCATCAGGCGACCCATGAGAGTCAGCTGGGCTTCTTCTTGCAATGACTTTACTAATACCCCAAAAGGTTCGCGCCATAGATCGTCTCCAAAATCGTTCAAACCGGTTGCCTGGCATGCCTCATTTAGCAGGGAAACGTTATCTAACGGCACAACCGCCTCGAGATTTAGATAGCTTCCCTCTCGATTCACAGTGCTAAGCCATTCGGGGTGGGGCGGTGCGGTCCACTGTGGGGTGCTTGATGTAGTCATGGCATTTTCCTCTGTAGTCCCAAATTCATAGCGCCATCTCCCGTTCTGTTAAATGAGTTGTAAGTGTGTTCAAAGTCCCAGTATGAGTCGATGTATCAAGTGGTCAATCTCATCTCGGAAATAGAGCTTGCTAGAAAGTGAAGGGCTGTAAAGTGCTGTTGTAGAAAGCCCAATGGTAGAAGCGAATAGCCGATGAGCCAAAGGTTTGGCTGCGGATCCCGCTGCGATATCGCCTTGCTCAATAGCCACCCGAATGTCACTGGCATAAAACTCCACCGCATTTTCAAAGCGCTCGGCCTGTTGCGTTCGCAGCTCTGTCTCAATCGCTGCGGTGCTCCAAAATACCAGACGCACTTTCCATTCATTCGTGACCGCGCGGTTCAGTGGCAATATAGCTTCAATGCGTTTGCGTAGCGCAGCCAATCCACTAAGGCCGAAGGTTGCTTGCGCGGCTCTGCTCGCGTAACCCTGATTAACCCAGTCCAGTGCGCCAGAAATCAATTCCGCCTTGCCGTTGAAATAATGTTCGATGACACCTTTGGAATAACCGCTGCGATGGGCAATCTCGCGGATTGTCGCCACTTCCATACCACCTTCGGCGATCAGAGTCGCGGCAATCGCGCTAATTTCTCTGCGTCGAGCGGGGTGATCGACAATTTTAGGCATTGGTACGAGGCTCCGAGCTGTTAGTAACTGAAGCGCTTAATCACACCACGGCGGCGCGCAGCAAGCTGCTCCCGGCGCTGCGCAGCGCTCACGGTGTGCACTGCACTGGGCAAATAGTCTGCCAAAGCTTGGCGCTTCATTTGAGTGCACTCGGGCGTGGGATAGTTCGCGGCACCGATCCAGCGTACGGTGATATAACCTTCCATATGGCCGGAGGGGTCCAGCCAATTCGGTACACCCGGATCTTCATGCGCAACGACCAGCAACAACTCACCATCGTCTTCCAGCGTTGCGTGGTGGCAATTAGTGCTGCATAGCCGGTAACGGTAATCCATGGTTTCCCACCAGCAGTTACCGAACTCAACGGCCCAGTAATCTGCGGTGGGTGGCGTCACCCGCACCACCAACACTTCGTCTTCCGGCACCTGCCAATAGCAGATTAGCGGCTCCCCGCCCGGAGTGGCATCGATGGCGTTGTCGTCCAGCTGGCGGTAAGAAAGAAATTGATTGGGCTGCACTTTCCATTTGTCCAGCATGTTCGCCCAATAGAATGTCGATTCGCGTACCCAAGCCGCGGAATCAGACAGGCCCCGGGTAATTTCCTCTACAGTGAGCACTGGGTTGTGTTTTAGCTCACCGATGCGATCGATACAGGCCACCATCGGCGCCTCGTTCTCCCAGTCTGCGAAAAATTGCCGCACGGTGACGCGCCAACTTCCCGCCGTGGTCTGGATCCAATTGCCAGGGTGCTCCCGGGCACTGAGCACAATTTCGAAGCGGCCATCCTCGTCCACTTCAATATCACCGTCTATCAGGCTGCCCACCACTGCACCACCCCAGGGCGTAGCGCCATCTTCAACAACGGTCACGGCAAAATAGCGCGCATCGCCGCGCATACCGCTGATGCGATAGGTGTGGTCCCCATTGATGGGCGCGCCCATGTAGAGCGCATCCGTATTGTCGCCACCCTGCTTGCGGATAGGGTCGAAGTAGTGCATCAACTCGGGGAAGTCGGGGTCGTTGTTGTCCAGATGAAACTGCAGTGCCAGCGACACGTTCCGCGCAAGTAGCCGCAATCCCTTCGCTCGATCGATATCGTGGGTAGGCGTGCTGTCGCGAAATATCAAATCGCCGGCCCCTTTCAGCTGGTCGCAAAAATCGTCCCAGCCGGCTTTGAGCCTGATATCGTTGCGGTTGTCCCCGAGCATAATACGGTCCCTGATTGGCTTGCTTTGTAAAGGAGTTTTATATTATGACAATCGTCCTATAATAATCAAGTAGGTAAAAACAATGTCAAATATGCCGTTTCGGTGCAGTGTCCTCGCTGCAGCCGCCGGCCTCGTTGCGGCCTGTGGAAATGCGGTGCCTTTTGAGCAATATTCGGCCTCTGAATATGCCAAAGTGACGCTTACAGCGCCGCCTCCGTGTGTTGATCGTAATCCATTTAATAATGGCTACTCTAGCGATCTACGTCTCCACACAGTCCGTTCCAATGATGCCTTCTCTTTCGGCACGCGTGGCACACCTGACAATGCATACCGCTATGCCTTCAGCAAAGGCGACATGTCACTCTCGGGATATCTCGATGATGAACGCAATACGCGCGGCGCACATATAAACCGCGCTCTCGCCTTTATAGCAGTCACTGATCATGCGGAATGCCATAATGGCCTTGAAGTCGCACTGGGCGACGTCGACGAGTTGTGTGACTTCCAGAAATTTGAGAATCTCACCATCACCACGGTGGCTGGCAAACCCGACGCAAACGTCTGTTATAACGGGCCCTTCGCCGACGATCAAAACCGGGTTAACCAAGCTGCTTAGAGCACTCATCTGCATCACGGAGTCACTTCGATTATTGACCCAAGGAATCAATTGTTAAAATGAATTGATTCCGATGTATCCATTAATGTGTATATTAGTAACTCTTAAAAACACGTTATTGGACATCATATGAAAAAACTACTAAGCAGCATCGTGGCGATGTCACTTATGTGTGCCCCGTTAGCAAACGCTTGTACGGCGATTAACTTGAAAGCTAAAGACGGCACAGTTATCGCGGGTCGCACCATGGAATGGCCTGTTGAGATGAAATGGACTCTAATGTCTCAACCTCAAGGGAGCCCTGTATTAATTAGTGCCCCAGATTTTCTTAACATGCCATCAAAAACACTGTCTAGCAAGTATGCGTTTGTTGGTATTTATCCAGCGGTTATAATAGGATCTCCAGCGATTCTTGAGGGGCAAAATGAGGCTGGATTAGGCCTCAGTGGGAATTTTTTACCCGGCTTCACTGAATTTCAAAAAGTAACCCCTCAAGACGATGAGTATGTCTCGATTGTAAACTTTGGAAGCTTAGTTCTTGGCATGTTTAGCACTGTAAAAGACTTAAAAGCAGCGTTGCCAAACTATAAAGTTTGGTACAACCCCAGTGAAGTCAAGGGCTCGCCAACAGCGCCATTGTTGCATTTCGTTTTGACCGATCGCAGTGGGGACAGCATCATTGTAGAGTTTGTTAAAGGCCAAATGGTCATTCATGACAACGTCACAAAAGTGCTGACGAATGCGCCAACATATGACTGGCATGTTAATAATGTTCGCAACTATCTTTCGCTAACGGATACCGCGACAACTTCGTTGGTTGTGAATGGGACTAGTGTTACGGACATTGGTCAGGGCGGAGGATTGATTGGGCTATCAGCAGATTACACCCCGCCAAGTCGTTTTGTACGGGCAACCTACCTAAACTATTTCGCCTACCAGCCCAATGGAAGCGACGACGCCGTGCAATTGATGGCGCATTTACTGAACAATGTAGATATACCAAAAGGGGTATCTAGAATGACCGCTGGCAACAAGGTTGTCTCTGATTATACGCAGTGGGTTAATCTGAAAGATCTTGAAAATAATCGCATGAAGATTGCGGATTATTCCAACCGGACCAATTATATAGAAATAGACTTAAACCAAGTATTCGAATCGGGGAAATCGCTGTCGTGGCCAGTAGATCAATTGCCATACCCCAGTAATGACATGACCTCACAGCTTCTAAA
>CAJXWP010000041.1 GCA_913062625.1 uncultured Haliea sp.
CCTCTTTGATTTCGATCTCGTCGATGTTGGACTCTTCCAGCAATTCGATCAGTTTTTTTACTTTGCGAATGTCCATAGTGCAGTCTCTTCGATAAAATTTATGGTTGTTCCAGTTGCGATAAAGCAGCTTGTAATCCGAGCTCATAGCCTTGGGCGCCTAATCCGCAGATAACCCCTTGTGCGATATCGGAAAAGTAAGAATGCTGCCGAAACTGCTCTCTCGCATGGGTGTTGGATAGATGAATCTCGATAAAAGGAATGTCCACGGCCGCCAGTGCGTCCCGCAGGGCAACGCTAGTGTGGGTGAAGGCGGCAGGATTGATGAGGATAAAGTCGACGCCCTCATGGCCCGCAGCCTGAACTCGCTCGACCAGTTCGTATTCTGCGTTGCTTTGCAATGATAGCAGACGATGACCGCGTTCATGCGCGAGTTTCTCAAGGCGCAAATCAATATCAGCGAGGGCAGTCGTACCATAGATATTGGGTTCACGACCCCCTAATAGGTTCAAGTTAGGGCCGTGCAGTACTAGAATGCTCGCCATTTGGATGGCACTCTCCGATGAAGGCTCAATTGGCTTAAAGTCTGGCGTAATTTGTCGAAACTGTCTATGGCTTTTCCTGTTTATGCGACTTTTGTCTACTTATACCCGCTGAATTGAAGACGTTAGACGGTTTTTTGCTTTCAGTCCGTCCTGCTGGGGCTGCAGGTGCTGTGTTAATATTTGTCCATTTGAAACAATGTAAATGTCGCTATTGTCTTACAAAACAGCGCTAATATCCGCGTTCTTCTTTGAAACAGCCTGCAACGCGTCCACTACGGTTTGTTTCGTCAGTATTTGCGGTAGAATCAAGGGCGCTTCTGAGGTGTCAGCGGTATACATTAAATACAGCGGTATGCCGTTACGTTTATATTTTTTCAGCAAGGCTGCGATATCGGCGTTCCGATTAGTCCAGTCGGCAACCATATAGACGACTCCGAAGTCAGCAAAGGCCTGCGCCATATCGTCCGTGAGCAATACAGCCGTCTCATTGGCGATGCAGGTGATGCACCAGTCGGCCGTCACGTCGACGAATACTGGATTTCCTGCATTGCGCTGCTCGGCCACCGCCGATTCTGACCAGGCGAGTTTTCCTTGTGAGAGTTGCGCGGTATCACTGCTGTGCACATCCAGACCCCGCATGGACCCCAGACTGACTGCGGCGGCTAGGCAGGCCAGTGCGAGTGCTTTGCGCCACCAACTGCGCTGCCACAGCCAAAGCCCTAAGGCCAGCATTAGTGCGCCACTGAGCGCCGCTGTCATCGTGTTTACCCCAGTTTGTCTGCCCGCTACCCACAATAACCAGATCGCAGTCGCATAGAGTGGAAACGCCAGTAGCTGCTTGAGCGTATCCATCCAAGCTCCGGGTTTCGGCATCAGTGCGCGCGCGGCTCCGCTGTAGCTGAAAAGTAGCAGGGGAGCCGCCATGCCGGCGCCCAGCGCGGCAAAGACCAGTAACCCTATCTGAGGCGGCTGGCTAACGGCAAATCCTAGTGCTGTCCCCATAAACGGGGCGGTACAGGGGCTAGCGACTATTACAGCCAGCACGCCAGTAAAGAAGCTGCCGCTGAGTCCGCCGCGATTGGCCAGCCCACTGCCGGTGCTCATAAGGTTGCTTCCCAGTTCCACCATGCCTGAGAGGGACAGGCCCATAACGATGAACAGGTATGCCAAAGCGATCACAAAGGCCGGTGATTGGAGTTGGAAACCCCAGCCTATTGCACTTCCAGCCTGCTGTAGGGCAATGAGCAATGCCGCTACAAAAACGAAGCTACTAATGACACCTGCAGTGTAGACCCAGCTCTGCAGGTGTCGGTCATGATCTGTGCTGCTGGCGAAACTCAACACTTTCAAAGACAGGATAGGAAATACGCAGGGCATTAGATTCAGAATGACGCCCCCCATGAATGCCAGTAGTAGCATATATAGTAGCCCGTCGCTGGAAGAGGATTCCTGCGTTGTGGCTGACACTGTTGATAAGGTTAGAGTTTGTGCCTCTTCGCTGGATGAGGCCACTGGCGTTAAAATGCCGGTACTGAAATCCACGTCGTAGCGCTGTGTATAAGGTGGGTAACAGAGGCCGGCGTCGGCACAACCCTGTGAGGTTAACGACAAAGTGCCTCGTTCGATGAGCTGTTGTGCTTTTAAGTTGATATCAGCGCTGTGGTAGTAAACCTGCACCTCGCCGAAGTACTCATCGCTGCGGCTCAGAGCAGCTGGCATTTCGACGGTGAGGTCGACCGCGCCTTGGTCGTTTTCTAACTTAAAGTCGAAGCGGTGCTGGTAAAGGTAGTAATTCGGGGCAATTTGCCAGTAAGCGCGTAGGTTTTGTTTGTCGATTATCTCAACTTCTAGCTGATACGCTTGCTCGACCGGAAGGAATTCGGGGGCGATCTCCCCGCTAGGAAGGCCCTGATTGGCAGCGCTAAACCCTTGGGCGTAACAAGCGCCGCTGATGATAAATAAAAGACTTGCGAGCAACGCACGCATAACGACCCCTAGATAAGAATAGCGCCACCCGCGGCGCTGCATATGCTTCCAGCACCGCAGTGTACCAAGACTTTATAACGTTAGCCCATACTAGGCGCATCAATCATATCAGCGGTGATACAATGATGATGCTTGCACAGTGCGATCGTTTTAAATCTGAGGTCTAAAGATGATTAGAACAGGAATGGCCATATTGTTGGCTAGTGTCATGCCGTTAACTGCGGTGGCACAGGAGTCAGGCCAGGATACAGTGCTGGAGATAGAGAATGCGTGGGTTAGGGCTTTGCCTCCTGGGCAGCCTAATACTGCAGCTTACCTTACGTTGGTCAACCGAGGCGAAGTAGCGGTTGTTGTCGAAAGCGCTAGTGCAGACGTGGCAGACAAGGCAGAGATGCATACCGTGCGCAGCGTTGACGGACTCATGCGCATGGAGCAGTTGCAGAGTCTAGAGGTGGCGCCGGGAGAACGTTTGGAGCTGGCGCCCGGCGGCACTCACTTAATGCTTCTAGGGTTGGAGACAATGCCGGTGAGCGGTGACGAGGTGCAGCTATGCTTGCAGCTGGCTTCCCAGCGCGAGGTCTGTGCTTTGGCTGACGTAGGCAAGAGTCGTGATTCGTTAGACGCCCAAAACCACCAACACAACCAACACGACCACTAAGCGAGTAATCTCATGAAAATAGTCACTGAAAAATTGGCCGGATGGCGCGACAACTATCTTCCGCAAGAGGGGCTAGGCAAAGTTATCGTTATTGTTATTTGTCTTTATTTATTGGCGGCAGTTCTTTTGGGGATGTATTGGAGTATTGAGCCCAAGCCGTTTGATGTGCGGGCTAAGGCGCAAGCGTTGGCGGCTGAAGACGGAGGCACCGTGGTCACGGGTTCAGTGACTACGGGTGCTCTGATCGGAGTGGTGCAAACGCTGCTAGATAAGCCCGGCGGCTATACGCACAATGACAAGTTTCCGCCGGGGGTTTGGTTAGACAATATGCCGAACTGGGAGTACGGCGTGCTGATTCAGGTGCGTGACATGTCCCGCGCTCTACGTGAGGTATTCAGTCGATCGCAATCACAATCAACAGAAGACGTAGATCTGGTGGAGATGGAGCCACGCTTTAACTTCAATTCGGATAGCTGGATACTGCCTTCTTCTGAGTCCGAGTATCGGGATGGACTGAAATATGCGCATGAATATTTTGATCGTTTGTCTGATAAAAATGCACCAGGCGCACAGTTTTATGCCCGCTCAGATAGCCTGCGTTATTACCTGTCTGCTGTTGATAGCCGGTTGGGCAGCCTCTCTCAGCGTCTTAGCGCGAGTGTGGGCAAGGCGAGGCTGAATACCGATCTTGCTGGTGATGCCGATGCAGCTCAGTCAACTGAGACTCCGATAGAACAAAAGGTGCGAACGCCTTGGAGCGAGACTGACGATGTGTTTTACGAGGCTCGTGGGACCGCTTGGGCACTGATCCTTTTCCTAAAAGCGGTGGAAGTAGATTTCGCTGATGTGTTGGCCAAAAAGAACGCCAAGGTGAGCTTGCAGCAAATCATTCGCGAACTCGAAGGCACTCAAGAAACAGTGTGGAGCCCAATGATACTCAACGGCAGTGGCTTTGGGCCATTGGCGAATCACTCGCTAGTGATGGCATCCTATCTCAGTCGCGCCAATGCCGCGATCGTAGACCTGCGCGACCTACTGTCCCAAGGTTAATCATTCAGTCCATGGCATAGCGCAGACGGGTTCCAGTGTCCAGCGACAGTCGGATCTCTTGTGCACTTAGTGCCACGGGGAAGTAGGTTCCAGACAACTTGGCATCGAGCAAGCTGGCACCTTCTAAGTTGGTGTTTCGAAAGTCAATGCCGCTTAGGTCGGCATTACGGAAATAGGAATTGCTGAAGTCCAATCCTTGAGCCTTCATGTTGCGTAAGTCACGACCGCGATAGTCGCCGTTTTTCAATTCGCTGGTGTTTAGTTGGTCGCGCTGTTCATTGAAACTCTTGATGTCTTCAGTGCGAAGTAGTTGGTACAACGGGTCTTTTTTTATAACGGGCTTGTCCATTCGATTACCTTACTGATGATTGACTGTTCGCGAAAATGACGGGCTAGATTATTGTATTAACCGATAGCTTAAGCCACCGCGAGGCGCAAGCCCAGCCCTATCACGCTGAAACTGAAGATGTACTTTGACGGCACAGACCTTTGAGGGCTTTTTCTGGCATGCAATTGACGGGACATGGGAGACGGAGTCGCGCTTGAATGTTGGCCCTTACACTGAGCAGGGGCCGCTGTGAGCGCTGGAGGGTTGTATCCCTTAAAAGAACACCGTGATCCTGTGGACCGGTTTCTGATGGAGCACTTCGTCGGGGCCGCTTTTCAAGCGCTGGCTGATAAAGGAATCGGCCTATTTTAGTGAAAATAGACCGGACCTTACTGTTAGCTAAAAAACTCGCTGCGCAGCGCCCGGTAATCTTCTGCAGGCAGTCGAGGGCCATACTTAGCGACAACTTTGCCCGCGGCCAGGCTGGCGAAGCGACCTGCGGTGGGGAAGTCCTCTCCTTTGGTTATCGCGTAGAGGAATGCGCCTGCAAACATATCGCCGGCACCGTTGGTGTCCACGGCATGGACTTTATGTGCAGGAATTTCGACCAGTGCAGTACCATCAAAGGTTAGCGCTCCATCACTTCCCCGCGTGATGACAAAGGTATCGGCAATCGTTTTTAGTCGCTCTACCGCAACATCCAAACTGTCGCTTTGGGCCCAGCCTAGCGCTTCGTCTTCATTGCAGAATATCAGATTCAGACGGTCGCCAATTATCTCCGTCATGCCATCACGGAAAAACTCCACCATGCCCGGGTCGGAAAAACTCAGAGCGGTTTTTACGCCGGCCGCCTCGGCGATCTCCCTTGCCTTAATCGCTGCTGCGCGGCCGGTGGGTGATGTTACGAGATACCCCTCTAGATATACATATTCAGAGGCGGAAATTGCGCCTGCATCCAGCTGTTCAATAGAAAGAGTTTCGCTAATGCCTAAAAAGGTATTCATGCTGCGTTCAGCATCAGGGGTTATCAATACTAAACATTTACCGGTGGTGCCGGCGGCGCGCTCGGCTTTTAGGCAGTGGTCTACACCGGCCGCTTCCAGATCGGCAATGTAGATATCCCCGTCGCTGTCATTGGCTACTTTGCAGGACATAAAAGTCGGTCCGCCAAAGTGTGCGGTCGCAATCATCGAGTTGCCGGCACTGCCTCCGCTGGCGCGATTGGCTTTGATCAGGTGGCCCTGAAGATGGTCGAGTAGCTCGCGTTGGCGATCTTCATCGACCAACGTCATCAGACCTTTCTCGACATTCATCTGAGCTAGTTCGGCGTCCTGCACCTTAATCTCGGTGTCCACCAGCGCTGCACCGATGCCGTATGCCACATATTTTTTCATGATTCATTTCGCCTGTGAGGTTTAAAAGATCGCCTCATTATCCTGATTTGCCCGTCAAATAAAAGTGCTACATCACAATACACACCATTAGCGTTAGCGCGTTGCGGATAAAAACAATGGCAAAGACAATCTGATTTCCCCAGCAGCTGGTGTAAACTGTACCCTATGCTTCGCACTAGCCATCTATTGCTTAAACTTGCTCTTGTTTCCTTCGTTGTGGGGGGGCTATTTGTGATTTATCTCGACGCCCGCATCACCGCGACCTTTAATGACAAGATGTGGGATCTACCGGCTAAGGTTTACGCCCGTCCGTTGGAATTATTTGCCGGTGCCCCGCTGTCGCCAGACGATCTTTCTTATGAGTTAAAAGTCCTCAGGTATCGGTCGGTAACGTCAGCACGTAATCCTGGTGAGGTCTCACGCTTCAGAAATCGCTTTGAAATCTATACGCGCGGCTTTGATTTTCCTGATGAGCGAGAACCGGGCCGGCGTGTATTGATTGAGTTCAGTGGCGACCGGGTTAACAGTTTGTCAGCCAGTGGCAGGGCTGTCGATCTGATGCGGTTGGAGCCGGTGAGAATCGGCGGAATTTACCCTCAGCATGGGGAAGACCGGGTTCTCGCGCGTTTGGATGATATTCCTGTGACCCTGCGTGAGGGGTTGATGGCGGTAGAAGATCGTGACTTCAACCAGCACTGGGGTTTTTCACCTGTGGGCATCTCCCGAGCAGCGCTGAGTAACTTGCGTTCGGGTCAGGTGGTTGCGGGCGGAAGTACTATCACCCAGCAGCTGGTGAAAAACTATTACCTCACCTCTGACCGCACCATCATACGTAAGCTGACAGAACTTGTGATGGCGGTGTTACTCGAATTACATTACGAGAAAGACCAGATATTGGAAAGCTACCTCAACGAGGTGTACCTGGGTCAGGAAGGACGGCACTCTGTTCACGGCTTTGCACTCGCCTCGCAGCATTATTTTGACACGCCACTGGAACAGTTGGGCCTGCATGAGCAGGCTCTGATGATTGGAATGATTAAGGGCCCTTCTTTTTATAATCCACAGCGCAACCCAAAGAGAGCGCTTGAACGACGAAATCTAGTGCTGGAGCTAATGGCGGCTCAGGATGTGATCTCACCGGAGCAGGCCACAGTGGCCCGCGCTATGCCACTGGGGCTGAGCAAACAGCGTCGCATTCGGGATTCGTTTCCGGTCTTTCTGGACCTTGTGCGTCGGCAGCTGCGCCGGGACTATAGAGACGAGGATCTCACCACACAGGGACTCAGTATCTTTACAAGCTTTGATCCACAATTGCAGCGCAAGTTAGAAAGCAGCACAACGACCGTGATGGATCAACTTGACCCGCGTGATGAATTGCAAAGCGCCACGGTTGTTACGCGCTTTGACACGGGAGAAGTGGTTGCTCTCAGCGGGGGTCGCCAGCCACGTTTCGCAGGCTTTAATCGAGCACTGGATGTCAGACGCCCAGCAGGCTCTCTACTCAAACCCGCTACTTACCTCGTAGCATTGGAGCATCCAACTAAATACTCGCTGGCAACAAGACTGTCAGATGCGCCTTTGACAGTTAAGCTGGGGGGTAAGAAGTCATGGACACCGAAGAACTTTGATCTTCAGCCCCATGGAGATGTGCTGCTCTATCAGGCTCTGGCAAAGTCCTATAATCTCGCAAGCGCACGGTTGGGTATGGAGTTGGGCTTAGACGCGGTCATCGATATGCTGGCACGGCTCGGCGTTGAGCGCGGTGTGCCGCGAGTGCCAGCGCTGTTGTTGGGTGCAGGCGAATATTCACCTATGGATATGGCGGCCATGTACCAATCGATCGCAGCTGGCGGGTTTCGCATGCCACTGCGCAGTATTCGAGATGTTGTCGACGCGAGTGGAAAGCCTCTGAAACGGTACCCGCTGGAATATGACCGCACCGCTAGTATCCAATCTGTCCATTTATTGCATTATGCACTGCGGGCGGCGGTGCGTGAGGGAACCGGGCGCGGTGTGTATCGCTACCTGCCAGAGAACTTTGCGGTAGCCGGAAAGACCGGCACAACGAATGACGGTCGTGATTCTTGGTTTGCTGGCTTTTCTGGCGATCTACTTGCCGTTAGCTGGGTGGGACGAGATGACAATGGTGGTACTAAGCTGACGGGTGGCAGCGGTGCATTAAAGGTGTGGGCTCATTTTATGGCTAGCGCCAGTAAACAACCGCTGGCCTACCGGATGCCCGATGGCATTCAGCCGCTGTGGGTTGATGATCGCAATGGCTACCTTACAGGTAACGGCTGTCCCAATGCTCGTATGCTGCCTTTTATAATCGGTTCCGAGCCGGATCAGCGCACCAATTGTTCACCGCGCCAATCCGGACCGAAGTCAGGGTCGGGCATTAAGAGCTGGTTCGACTCGTTGTTTGGAGGAGGCGGCTAATCGTGTTTTTCCAATTAGTCTTTAGGGCTGCAGCGTTGAGTTTTTTTGTAGTGGTGTCCGCTTGTTCAACGTTCACCGAGACTGGGTCTGAGCCATTGGAAAAAGCGCCACAGCATAAAGTGGAGACTCCGGGTGCTCGACAGGCGGAGGTTCCGTTCCGTTCCGCTACTCCCTCCGCTAGCAGTGCTTGGAAGCCGCTACTGGCGAAAGCTAACCAGGCCAACAAGAGAGGGGATTACGAGCAGGCGATGGCGTTGCTCGAGCGGGCGCATCGCATTGACCCAGACAGTCCTGAAGTCTATTTGGGTATGGCTAAGACTCACCTTGCCAAGGGCGATAAGGGGCTTGCGAGGGCTACTGCTGAAAGGGGATTGTTGTACTGTAGCGGAAAGACCCAGTGCGATGCCTTGCGCAAGTATACTCGTTGAAGGTTACTGCTTTTTAGTGAGTGAAATTTTATCAAGTTAGTATTTTCAAATTCACCGTAACACACTAATCTGCGGATCATTCCTTCAAGGAGAGTGAGCTGATTTTAGGATTAACTTCAAACGCTGCCGTTGCTATTGGTAGGGTGCAGTAGCGATGAAGAGACAGCCGCGCCGCCTTTGACACGTCGGGTTTTCAGGGCTTACCCCTAGAAAAAAACGTATCAGCACCAGTTGTGTAGATGTCCCCACCTAAATCGACTGGGTCGTTTAAATGTACTATTGATGTATACCACTCACAATCTTCAAAAAATTGGTACTCGTAAAAATCACCGGGACCAATAGTTCCAGAATTGGCCGCCAGTAGCGCTAGTAACCCAACACTCGTAAAAGCTGTTTATTATTTGAAAGCTGCAGTAAGACATCAGGAATTTATCCTTAGAAAATCAACTCACTCAACCTTTTTTTTAGCCGGTAAGGGAGAAGGATTTATCCTACATAAGGAAGTGGATTCTAATACATGCGTAACTGAATTAGAGATACGAACAGTGACAAAAACTTATTAAGAATAGGGATACAAGGGGGGTGCTCACCCCAATGAATAGTTGAGGTTGAAGGTGGAATTTTCTCATAACTTTAGGTTCTCAGGCCTTATGGGCCATTAGGGCCTATTTCTAAGAGACACGTTTTTGCGCGCTACTTTTCAGTTTATCCTGCTAATTGCTAATTGCTAATTGCTAATTGCTAATTGCTAATTGCTGGTTGTGTACTTTTCGCTTCGTCATCGCTGTGGCTTTTTCTACAGCACGTTGATCCAGTATTTCCGTGCTTCTTCACTTGTAGACATCTACGGATGCCACGTTGTTCAATGACTTATGATATAACTCATGGTTGTAGTGCTCGACCCAACCGGCGATGACCTTCTCCAGTTCCCACGGATTGTAGTAATGCTCCAGCTTCACCACAGTGAGGTTAGCGGTCAAGGTGTCGTCGTTTGAGTACTAGAGGTTCGCCGTTTTTCTCTTGCTTGACGCTTTGGTGTGGAGGTATCGACGTTGCAGCATGAAAGGCTTGGTCTTTTTTCTCTTACTTGATGCTTTAGAAGGCCGCTGCAGCATTAATACTTTGATTTCATCAGCATAGCTATTCCAGGCCTCCTCTAATAACGCTACTTTTCCTGGGTGTATGCCAGCCAAATTATTACTCTCTGAGCGATCCTGACTCAAATCGTATAACTCCCAGTTTGACTTACGTCCTGCTACTAGCTTCCAGTCACCCATTCGAATGGCACGATTGCCATAATGATTCCACCACAGAAAATCACGTTTTACTGACCCGTCCTTGAAAAATAACGGTTTGATACTGACCCCTTGCAGCGGAGGTGCCTGCGAGTCGCCCTGAATGCTTGCTGGGCCGACATCAACAATATCCAAAACAGTAGGAAGTACATCTATCAAATGGATGGGATCGGTGCGGAATTCTCCATGCGTATTGATTCCTGCTGGCCAACTAACTATAAAAGGTGTGGCAATACCTCCTTCATGTACCCATGATTTATGCATTCGAAATGGTGTGTTCGCAGCAGTTGACCAGCCGGGACCAATACCCAGATAAGTTGCTGCTGAACCCACCGGAGCTAATGGATCATGTCCATCTCCCCGAATGATTTGCTCGGCAGAGGCTCCGTTATCTGATAGGAAAAAAATGACCGTGTTTTCGAACGCGTCCATTTCTTTGAGCTGATCGATAATTCGACCGATCTCGATATCCATTCGGTGAATCATTGCGGCATGGACGGACATTTTGCTTGCTTGAAATTTTTGTTCACTGTCGCTTAAGGATTCCCATGGAACCGCATAAGCTACCTCGCTGGGGCTAACCAATGCTCGCAAATCCTTATCGGTGAGGTTTCCGTCAGGCACGACGCCTTGCTCCATGGGTGAGAGCTCAAAGTCAGCAATTCCGAGATCGCGCAGCCTGCTCATCCGCTTTTCGCGAATAGCATCCCAGCCAATGAGGTAACGGTCCTCGTAAACTGCGATATCTTGCGGCAATGCTTGAATGGGAAAATGAGGTGCATTAAAAGCAACGTATGCAAAAAAAGGCAGCTCAGAGTAATGCGCCGCATGCGCCTGCAAAAACCCTATTGCATAATCCGCTGTAACAATTGTCGAATAAAAAGAGCCGTCGTCCTCTATCGCGGGTAGGTTGACTCCATCAAGCTTGTGGTTGGTTACACTAAAAAAATCAATCTCATTATCATTTAAATAGGAGTGGTCAAAACCACCCTCCAAAGGCGGCTTGCCCATATGCCACTTACCTGAGTGATAGGAGCGATAACCCAGTGGTTTAATGTAATCCGGGAGCAAGTGTGCCCAAGATTGCGGCCTTCCAGCAAAACCAGTGGGCACTGCGCGGACTGGATCGTGTTCCGGCGCTGTTAGAGCATCACGCCGTATGGACTGAGCGTAGTACCCCGTCAAGAGACTAGCGCGCGAGGGCCAGCAACGAGATGTATTGTAGGCTTGCGTAAACCGCAGGCCCTCGGAAGCTAGCGAGTCAAGATTGGGCGTCTGAATTTCCCCACCATAGCTGCCCAAGTCAGAAAACCCAAGGTCATCGGCCAGAATGATCAGGATATTGGGTCTTAGATTGTTTGTTTCTCCTGCACGCAGCGAACTAGTTGACAGCGCAAGTAGGCTGCAAATAAAGATGAGTATTATTGACGTACTAGTAACCTTGAGCCTATCTATGCGGGAACAATTTTGACTATATATTTTCATCATTGATATTTTGAGTGATATTGTGGGGGTCTCTCGAAGTCATTTCGGCTAAAAATTTTTTTTTGGCAGCGGCATCAGGGCTGCCGGGGGATCTGGAGGAGTAGATGGCGATTTAGAGCGGCTGAATTTAGGGTCATTGGAAAAGCCGGCTATGATTATCTTGTCGGCACATCCTAACACAGGCAGTGCGGATGGATAGCGCGGGTGCTGCGCGGTTTGGAGTGATGGTGTAGCGACTGGCGCCAATGGTTGCGTAGGCTGTATGACGTGCTGCCGGCCCTTTACGCCATGTTCTTCAAGATACGGCGGAATTCGTGCCCGCAGGAAATCCGCGGCACACCAATTCAAAGCCCTCATCGGATGGCTCAAAGCTTAAGTGTTGATTGATGCAGGCCGGCGTCTCTCCTGCGGAGTGACTGACAAAAATAATCTGCGTGTCGCAATTTCTTGCAATGTGATCAATGGCACGCAGCATCAATTTACGATGATGGCCATCGAGCCCCAGAGTCGGTTCGTCCAGTATCAGGATAATGGGAGATTTGACCATGGCTCGGGCGAGTAACACCATACGTTGCAAGCCAAAGGACAATGCGTCAAAATTTTCGTGTAGGTAGTCGGCCAGCCCTAACGCGCATAGCCACTGTTGGGCATCATTGCGTTGTGCGTCACCCCATTCGTCATACAGGCCAATAGTGTCGAAGAACCCCGACACCACCACTTCCACTACGCGCATGCCGCGCGCAAAACTCAGTTGCAGTTGGGTGTCCAGCTGACCAAATTTTTGTTTAATATCCCACACACTTTCACCGCTGCCCCTCTTGATACCAAACAGGGTGATGTTCTGTCCATACGCCTTGTGGTTATCCCCGGTGATAAGGCTTAACAAGGTCGTTTTTCCACAGCCATTGGGGCCTGAAATACAGCAGTGAGTGCCGAGATCCAAGGTCCAGTTGACGTGGTTCAGTACTGTCAGTTTGCCGTAATGTACCGCTACATTGCGAAGCTCCAGCAGAGGCTTACCAATAGGCAGCGCGTAGGCGCGTGAGGAGGGTGGAGGCAGTGTTCCAAGGTTTGGTGCCGGCGGATACATTTGCGCCTGCACGGCTGCATCCGCAAAAATTTTTTCTCTGGTATCACACCCAAGGACTTCTCCGTTGTTTAGAACAAGAACATGGGTAATGCCCGTGGGCACATCTTCCATTTGCCTGCACAGCATCAGCACAGTGATGTGTGACTGCAGCAGTTCATTGATGACGGTTTGCATTTCTCGTTGGCTCGCAAGGTCTAGCCCGTCGAGTGGACTATCGAGGATGAGTAGGGCCGGTTGGCTCAGGATTGCCTTGACTAAAAGTGCCTTGCGCATCTCGCCGGTTGAAATAAAGCGCAGACCGCGATGCAGGAAATGTTTCATTTTCAGGCGTTCTACCCAGTACTGAAACTGTTTATTCGGGTCTCTCCCGCTGAGAATCAGTGATTGCACCGCAGTCCCGGGGTCAGTGGCATCCGCTCGAAACTCCGAGTCATCCATTTTTTTGTCCCGCTCGCACAGGGCTTTAGCGTGTTCGAAACAGACGTAGGCAACCCCGCTTTTTTCCAGCTCGGGTGAGCGCAATAGTTCACCCGAGAAATGTGTCGCCTGCCGACTAATGATTTTGGCGAGACTGGTCTTGCCGGCCCCGTTAGGGCCAAGGCAGGCCCATTGTTGGCCAGAGGTTATATACCAGTGGACGCCGCGCAACGCCGGCAGAGCACGATAGACCAGGCTGATGTTGCGTAACTCCAGCAGTCCGTCTGTGTGCAATTTTCGTCCAACCATTATTGACCCCGTGTTATAAATTGTCGCGGACGCTTGTCATGCCGGCGTGCGGCTGGCTTAATCCTACAGTCTTCAAACGCTATAGGAGGAAGAGTCTTAAGTGTCGGCATCATTGCTACAAATTATTGAAACGCGTCTTGGCGATTACAATCCTGCAAGACACCGGTTGCGTCGACTAATGACGCGCTCAGCGGTTGCTATGATACTGCAAATACGCGACGGCACGCTGCACATTCTTATGATCAAAAGGGCGGATCGGGAGGGTGACCCGTGGTCAGGGCATATGGCTTTTCCTGGCGGTCGTATGGATAAAACGGATGTGAACGGTTTTGCGGTGGCAACCCGTGAGACAGCGGAAGAGGTAGGTTTGACGCTGGGTCCGCAGGACGCGTGTATTGGCCGTTTGTCTGATCTCAATGCCAAACCTCACCGGGGTGCGTTTGGTATGGCGGTCAGTCCATTTGTGTTTCGCTTGGATCGAGCAGTGACGTTTACGATGAATTACGAGGTGGCAGAAGTCATTTGGGTCCCCGTGGAGTTTCTGGTTGATGCAGGCAATAGAGAAGAAATGACATGGACTTATAAGGGCGCCAAAATACAGGTCCCTTGTTACCGATACCAAGGTCGCTGTATATGGGGCTTGTCATTGATGATGCTGGATGAACTGGTGGACCTTGTGGAAGGAAGGAATCCTCGCCGTTTGAGGTGGCGTCGTAGGTGATATTTATCGAGTGGCGCGTGCTAGATTCGGTTCACCGGTTGCTTCGCAGGAAAGCGCGCGTATCAAGCATCAATGCGCGTAATGCCGGATCCTCCTCGCTGGCCTCTAGAAGAGAATCTTGATTTAGTTTACCTTGCACAAAATTTACGACGAGATCTAACAGGACCGGCGTCATTTGTGGTGCTCTTTCCCAACGCGGCGCATTGACAAGGTTGCCGGTCACGAAGTTGCCGTTCTGGCGCAGCCAATAACCCCCGCAAATCGACAGGCTATAGTCGCCGATGCGTCCGTAGCTGATATTCGGAGTATTAGGGTCGAATCCTCCAGGGATGGTTTCGGTGATTGCATCGAGCGCCATCACCCACTGTGTGCCGACAGGAAACAGTTCAACGTCGGGTCGGCAGTAATGTTTGCTTTTCAGCCAGACCCGAACGTCCTCTGGAACTTCGTCATTGCGCAGACTGCGGGCAATGGCTAGGTCTATAGAGTTGCCCTTGGTAGCGACTACAGTGCCACTAACTACAAGGTCAGAGTCTGCCTGAACGTCGCTAAAAGAGCCCTGCCACAGGCAGTCACATTGCGCATAGCCCGGTGGGCTTAGCAGAGTGAGAACAAAACACACGGATAAAAGAAAGCGCACAGTAGGACTCTGCCAGCCTAGCTCAATGCCTGGGCAGCTTCGAGTGCAAAATACGTAAGAATCCCATCGCAGCCGGCTCGTTTGAACGCCACCAGGGATTCTAGCACTACCGCTTCACGAGGCAGCCAGCCGCGTTCAAAGGCGGCTACTTGCATGGCATATTCGCCACTGACCTGATACGCAAAGGTGGGCGCCTTCAGTTCGTCCTTCACCCGGCGCACGATATCCAGATAGGGCATGCCCGGTTTTATCATGATCATGTCCGCACCCTCGGACAGGTCCAAGGCACACTCGTGCAATGCCTCGTTGCTGTTGGCGGGGTCCATCTGGTAGCTGAGCTTGTTTCCGCCTTTTATAGTGCTGCTTGAGCCGACGGCATCACGGAAGGGGCCATAATATGCGGAAGCGTACTTAGCGGAATAAGCCATAATCAAAGTGTTATAGAAACTGGCACGTTCCAGCTCTTGCCGGATGGCGCCGATACGGCCATCCATCATGTCCGAGGGCGCCACGACATCAGCGCCTGCTGCAGCATGAGACAGTGCCTGTTTTACCAGTACTTCGGTGGTGACATCATTTAATACGTATCCACTTGCGTCTATGATGCCGTCCTGCCCATGGGTAGTGAAGGGATCCAGCGCCACATCAGTGATCACGCCCAGATCCGGCAACGCATCTTTCAACGTACGCACCGCGCGTTGAACTAGGCCCTCTGTATTGAAGGCTTCTTCTGCGAGCAAGGTTTTTTGTTTTACGGCGACGACAGGAAATAGTGCGATGGCTGGAATGCCCAGTTCATGCACGAACCTAGCCTGTTTTATTAGCAAGTCGATACTCAGCCGTTCTATTCCCGGCATAGAGGGGATAGCCTCCCGTTGGTCACTGCCATCGAGTACGAAAACAGGAAAAATTAGGTCTGCCGGACTAAGCGTGTTTTCGCGCACCAGTCGACGTGAGAACTCATTGGCTCTTAGGCGGCGCATGCGGCTCTGAGGGAACATGCCGCGCTGTGTACTGAATACCATGGGATAATCCTCAGTTAAAGGCTGTTAAAGGCCGCTCTGGCTATCTCAATAGTTTGAGCGATATCATCATCGCTATGAGCGCTGGACATGAAACCTGCCTCATAGGGCGCAGGCGCAAGATAAACACCCTGTTCCAACATCCAATGGAAAAACTGATTGAAGGCGGCACCGTCACAGGCCATAACTTGTTGGTAATTAGTGACGCTTGTGGCGCTGGTGAAAAAACCACCAAACATCGTGCCGGCATGGTTGGTCGTAAACGGAACGCCTGCTGCAGCGGCTGCTTGACTGAGGCCCTCGCACAAGCGCGTCGTGCGCTCGAAAACGGGCTCATAGAACCCCGGTTGGGAGATAATATCCAAGGTAGCCAGTCCAGCTGTCATTGCAATGGGATTGCCTGACAGTGTTCCTGCCTGATACACCGGCCCCAGCGGCGCAATCTGTTCCATGATTTCGCGCTTGCCACCAAAGGCACCTACGGGCATACCTCCACCGATAACCTTGCCCAGCGCGGTTATGTCAGCTTCGATACCATAGTAGCCCTGAGCGCCCTGCAATCCAAAACGAAACCCAGTCATGACTTCATCCATTATGAGCACCGCTCCACTGTCCGTGCACACGGAACGCAGTGATTCCAGAAACCCCGGTGCCGGCGGTATGCAGTTCATATTGCCGGTTACAGGTTCCACAATGGCACAGGCAATGCGCTCTCCGTGCTCGGCGAATGCTTGGTGCAGGCCGTCGATATCGTTATAGGTTAGGGTAAGAGTAAGATCAGCCAGCGCGGCGGGAACGCCGGGAGAACTGGGGACGCCTAGGGTGAGTGCGCCAGAACCCGCCTTCACCAGCAGAGAGTCAGAGTGCCCATGGTAGCAGCCCTCAAATTTGACGATGGTGTCCCGCCCGGTAAAGCCTCGCGCGAGACGAATAGCGCTCATGGTGGCTTCGGTACCTGAACTCACCATACGGACCATGTCCATCCCAGGCATGATGTTACAAATTCGCTCTGCCAGTTCTATTTCCAGCTCTGTGGGAGTGCCAAAACTAAGCCCTTTTGCGCATTGCCGAATAACGGCTTCACGCACTGCGGGGTGATTGTGCCCCATCAGCATTGGCCCCCAGGACAAAACATAATCGATATAGCGTTTACCTTCACAGTCAAAAATATACGGACCCTCGCTGCGATCAACAAACACCGGGGTGCCGCCAACTGACTTAAAGGCTCTTACGGGCGAGTTAACCCCGCCTGGGATATGTTTTTGTGCACGTTCAAATAATCGTTTCGAAGTGTTCATGACTGTCCTATTCGTGGGAAAACCCGCTCGCGCGGAGTACTGGCTGGGTTGAAATTATCAGTGCTGTGGCGCGAAATATCCAGTGCGCTCAAAAGGGCTTCACTATCGCCAAGATCACGATGGCGAATAGAAACAGTACCGGGATTTCGTTAAAAAATCGGTAGAACACATGATTATGTTGGTTGCGATGGTCGTTTATTGCCCGCACATAGCGTCCGCAGATAATGTGGTACACAACAAGAAAGCCGACACAGCCTAGCTTTAGCCACATCCAGCGGGCGGCCATGTAATAATCCGGGTTCATCGCGATCATGACAACGCCTAGGGCGATGGCGATGACCATAAAAGGAGTGACAAAACGGTATAGCTTCCGCGCCATAACGGCGAGTTGTTCACGCACTGCGGGCTCATCACTGGCAGCGTAGTATACAAAGATCCGAGGCAGATAAAAAAGACCTGCGAACCAGCACACAACAAATATGATATGGAAGGCCTTCAGCCACAGCATCTTTTTTCCTCGTCCGTAATACGGTGTTTTGACTATTAGAGCATATTTGCCAGCGAGAATTTCTCAATATTCTCTTGCCTTAAGGGGTCATACAATTTCTGCTTCCCAGTATGGTGACTAAGGCTATAGATACAAGCGGCCTCAGCGGGTTTGTGCGCATAAGGTTCACAGCCTGGCGCTGGGCAGTGAGCATCGGAGCAGAGGCAAAAGTCTAGCGTCGGACTTTGGCCAATGCCGGTAGTGGGTTAGCTCCATCATGTGCCATCCAGCGCTGCCGCATCCGAAACTCGCCATAATAGCGTCGTCAGTGTTCACCAACTGGTGGTACCAGAGCGGAAGATGGCACGCTATCGGACCTTAGTGTTTATCAAAAGGAGAATATTACCAGTTATATTACCGCATATTACTTTTATACTACTGGCCTATGGTTTTGGGCTCGACAGATAGCCCTTTGCGTTTCTCGACCTGCGCAGCGGGTCGACGAGGTTATCCTAGTATTAGTGTGGATAGAGACATGGTGAAGGTAGGCATAGTAGGGGGAACTGGTTATACAGGGGTTGAATTGCTGCGCCTGTTAGCCACACATAATGAGGCAGAGGTGGTCGTCATAACCTCGCGCGTGGAGTGTGGACGGCGGGTCGATGATTTGTTCCCTAATCTGCGTGGCTACTATGATCTGGTTTTTCAGGAGCCTGATGTGGGGACATTGGCGGGTTGCGACATCGTATTTTTTGCTACGCCACACAATGTTGCTATGAATTTGGTGCCGGAATTGCTGGCTGCCGGTGCCAGAGTTGTGGATCTGTCTGCAGATTATCGTATTCGAGATGCTGACGTGTGGTCCCGTTGGTATGGTGAAGCGCATGCGAGTCCCGAACTGCTGGCCGAAGCGGTGTACGGCTTGCCGGAGCTTAATCGTGAGAAAATTATAGGCGCCCGCTTGGTGGCTTGCCCAGGCTGCTATCCGACCTCGGTGCAATTAGGCTTTTTGCCGCTGTTGTCGCGCGGTTTGGTGGACACCCAACACCTTATTGCGAGTTCGGCGTCGGGCGTTAGCGGTGCTGGGCGTCAGCCCAAAATTGACAATCTACTCAGTGAGACGGCAGACAGCTTCAAGGCTTACGGCGTGAATGGGCACCGTCATCTCCCAGAGATCGAACAGGGTTTGTCCGATATTGCCGCGCAACAGGTTCATTTAACCTTTGTGCCGCATCTGTTGCCGATAGTGCGCGGCATTCATTCGACATTGTTTGCGCAATTGCGGAGCGAGGGTGAAAATCTGCAGGCGCTCTATGAAGACTGGTATGCCCAAGAGCCGTTTGTCGATGTATTGCCGGCGGGGATCTTCCCACAAACACGCACGGTAAAAGGTGCAAACAGGTGCCAAATTTCTGTAGCGCAGCCGCAAGGCAGAAGCACAGTGGTGGTCATGGTAACGATAGACAACCTGGTTAAGGGTGCCTCCGGGCAGGCCGTTCAGAATATGAACATCATGCTCGGTCTGAATGAACAGGCAGGCTTGCATCACATTGGCCTGTTGCCCTGAGACCCGCTGGCAGATGAGCAAAACCGTTGCTGTGATCACTCGCGTTTTTAGTCAACGTGGACCAAAGGCGGTCTTCGCATCATTACTGCTGCTTGCACTAGCGCTGTTAGCGGGCATCTATGTGGGTTGGCATATGGCCCACAAAGAGATGGGCGTTATGCCTAGGCACACGGCACAGAGCACAGAATTAGAGCTGTCGGTCCTGAGAGGTAAACTCAGGGTTGTGCTGGGCGATATGCAGGCGCAACGTACCCGAAGCAATGTCGATAGTCGGGCTTTGGAGCTGGTACGTAGTGAGATGGTTATCCAAAAGGAGCTGATCGCAAGTCTAGAAGAAGGCTTACGATTCTTCCGGAGCCTCATGGTATCCGAGGGCGACGACACCGGTCTAAGTTTGCGTGAGCCCGAGTTAGTGCTAGAGGTGGGCTCTGGCCACCTGCAATACCGCATCTTTGTTCAGCATCAATCGCGTCCAAACGAGACGGTAGAGGGAACATTGTCATTACAGGTGTCTGGCTTGGAAGGGGAAAAGGAGGTTCGCTACGCGCTGCCGCAGTTGTCAGAAGACCCTGGCACTGGCGCTGTGCCGCTGAATTTCCGCTATTTTCAGGCTGTAGAGGGCACACTGATTCTGCCAGAGGGCTTTGAGCCCACCCAGTTAACTGTCGTCGCTCAGGCCACTAAGCCACGCAAGATAAAAGTCAGGGAAGAGTTTCCCTGGGTGTTGCAGGAGCAATTTATTAATATTGGGGAGTAAAGAGGCCGCGAGTGCATTTGGTAGTGCTCTTGTCGCGGCGTGTACCGCAGCTTCACGACTAAAGTTGACTAACTTAGTCGGAATTAACATACTAACATCCCGTAACATTATGAAGCGGGTCGTATCTGCTTTGGAAAATACTGATGTCTGTCGCTGAAACATTCAACCCTTCGAGCATAAACCTCTCCGCTCGTGCCATACAAAAAGTACGTGATTTGGTGGCAGAGGAGGAAAATGACCAGCTCAAGCTGCGCGTGTTTATTACCGGTGGTGGCTGTTCAGGCTTCCAGTATGGTTTTACCTTTGATGAGCTCAGCGCGGATGATGACACGGCTTTGGAATCAGATGGCGTCACGCTGCTCGTGGATCCCATGAGCTTGCAATATCTTGCTGGGTCGGTAGTCGATTACACTGAGGGATTAGAAGGCTCTCGTTTTGTCGTTAGCAACCCTAACGCCACAGCTACATGTGGCTGTGGCTCATCTTTTTCAGTCTAGGCCTTTTTAGACACCGGCCAGCCTCAGGTATCCAGCGAATATTTAGCGAGTAAGCGGGCTGTCGACGTGCAGCGTTTGCAGCCCCTTGTTGAAGCGTTATGCCTTTGATCTGCTGAGCCAGAAATGTTGCTGGAAGAACGTTACTGCTTATTTTTTTAGGTTCCGCCCGGGTAGATGCCCCCTAATACTCGGGTCCCGCTGGCCCCTGTTACCGCCTTAGAATTGCCGCTCAGGCCCTCGAGGGTGCGGCTGGCAAGCCAGGCAAAAGTCACCGCTTCTACCCAGTCAGGGTCCATCCCAATGGCCGATGTGCTAGCCAGCGCTGCGGGTGACAAACACTGTGCCAGACGCTGCATTAGATGCGAGTTATGGCTGCCGCCACCGCAAACATAAACTTCGGAAACGTCCATGGGGCAGTGTCTGATTGCTCTAGTAATACTAGTGCAGGTAAGTTCCACCAGGGTGGTTTGCACGTCCGCCGCTGTGATGGCGTCACATTCGCCTAGTTGGCTGTCAAGCCAAGCCAGGTTGAATGCTTCCTTGCCGGTGCTGCGGGCCCCTGTTTTACTGAAATAAGTATGCGCTAGCAGTTTTTTCAATAGCGCTGGATGCACCTGCCCTGCTGAGGACCACTGGCCATCATGGTCATAAGGTTCTTTGCGGTGACGTGCGATCCAGTGATCGAGTAAGGTGTTCCCCGGGCCAGTATCGAATCCCATCAGCAACTCGCTGCCATCTATGATGGACGCGTTGGCAATACCACCGATGTTGACGATAGCGCGAGCGACGCCGGGTTTTGCAAAGGCCGCAGCATGGAAGGCTGGAGCGAGTGGCGCGCCTTCCCCGCCTGCGGCAATATCTCTGCGCCGAAAGTCAGCAATGGTGGTTATGCCTGTTTTTTCGGCAATGGTGTTGGGATCACCGATTTGAAGGCTGAAACTCGCTTCGATGCCCGTCGCTGTGGACGGCGGCCGATGGCGAATGGTTTGTCCATGGCTTCCAATCGCTTTGATGTCTCCAGGCTGCTTGCCAGCTAAGCTCAGCAGTTGCATCGTGGCTTCTGCAAACAACAGTCCTAGCGCCCGATCCAGCACTCCCATTCGTTCGATTTCGTCTGGGCCAGAGTGGCTTATTGCTGCTATCTGGCTTTTGATGCGTGGTGGAAGAGTGTGCTCATGCGTTGCGACAATCATCACCTGATCACCGCGACAGCGCACTAGAGCGCAGTCTATAGCATCCACGCTAGTGCCGGACATTAAGCCGACATAAAGCGGATCGTTGGTGCTCAAGTTAATTTAGGGCATCGTTAGAGTGGGAGGGCTTGCGCATTGCCATATTGTTGTTGGCGTTCAGAATGGTGAGCTGCGTGTTCGCTTTGTCGATTGCCTGACGGAAATTTGCCATTTCGTTTTCTGGAAGCGCACGGGCTTTCGGCAAACTTTTATACACAGTGCGGGGGTTGCGATGCGTGCCATTGACGAGGAACTCATAATGGAGATGAGGGCCAGTCGCTGAGCCAGTAGAGCCCACGGTCCCGAGCACTTGACCCTGCAAGAGGCGCTGCCCCGACTTTACTTTACGCTTATGCAAGTGCAGATATTTGGTAACGTATTTGTCCCCATGCTTGATGAAAACATAGTTGCCGTTAGCGCGGGTGTAACCTGCTTGGACTACGCGGCCATCCCCTGCGGCGTAAACCGGAGTGCCGGTGGGAGCCGCATAATCGGTGCCGCGGTGTGGGCGCACCGTCTTGTGAATAGGGTGTAGGCGGCGCATGTTAAAGTTCGAGCTCACTCGCGTAAAATCAAGGGGTGCCATAAGAAAGGCTTTGCGCATGCTGACCCCGTCTTCATTATAATAATTAGTATCCGCGTTCGCATCGGTGTAGCGAAAGGCATTAAATGTTTCACCTTGGTTAGTGAATGAAGCAGCGATAATCTCACCATCTTTGAAATGCTTGTCATCTAGGAAAAGCTCCTCGTAGACCAATTGCACTGTATCGCCGCTGCGGGTGTCGAGTGCGAAATCGATAACACCGCCGAAAATGTTGGCCATATCTAAAATCATACGCTGAGACAGGCCTGCTTTTTCTCCTGCAAGAGACAGAGACGAGTCGATGATGCCAGTGGCCCAGGTTTCTCGGGACGTTGGAGAGCGAACTACAGTCTGGCTCTCAAAGCCAGCGTCAGTGCGCAAGTAGGTCACGGATTCCAGTGGGGATTTAATATGGCGCAGCCCCACAAGTTCGCCGGAGTCGTCGGACTGCAAGGCGATAGTTTGGCCTGGAAGGATTCGGACGAGAGATTTACCGTCCTGTGGCTGGCTAGTGATGTTATAAATTTCCTGATTGCTGTAGCCCGCTCGCTTTAATATTTGTGAGAGAGTTTCACCCTCTTTTACGATCTTCTCGCGCCAGGACGGCGCTGTTGGTGCGGACAACTCGGCCATTTTTTCGTGAGCCGAATTTGGAGCTGTACCGTTAACTGTTTCCAGTTGTTGTATGCTGTCTAGCGGCTTCTCAAGTTGGGCAGATTCTCCAGCGCTGTTAAAGTCGGTCAGTGACTTGAACGCCACCCCTGACGCAATCGCAATGCAAGCCGTTATCGCTAACAATCGTCCTCGCGACATTAGAGGCGTTGGCAATAGATGATGCCAACTGACCGCGGTCCGATCCTTGTGCTTGGCTTCTGACATAGCTCAAAAAATCTTATTTACAACGAGAGCAATAGTATATTTGAAACAGTCGGAATTTCAACCTCCCGCGGAATGCGGAAACTTGCTTTTGAGGGAATGTGTTGTATCGTTGGCTCCGTCGGTTTGTGAGGAACCATTGAATTAGGAACGAACCCTATGAGCAAAGCTCTACTTGATGATCTTCACGCCCGTGGACTCATCTTTCAGGTGGCGGGAGAGGATGAGCTTCCCGACTGGTTAGAGGGGAGACCCCGTACGCTTTACTGTGGTTTTGACCCTACGGCTGACAGTTTGCATATCGGTACACTTGTGCCTTTGCTCATGCTGCGACGCTTTCAATTGGCGGGACACAAGCCGCTGGCTTTGGTGGGCGGCGCGACGGGCCTCATAGGCGACCCAAGTTTTAAGGCCCAGGAGCGACAGTTGAATACCCCTGAGTTGATCAACGAGTGGGTAGAAAAAATCAAGAAGCAGGTTTCCCAGTTCATCGATTTTGACGCGGGCGATGCGTCCGCCGAAGTTGTGAATAATCTGGATTGGACGGCACAGATGGATGTCTTGACCTTTCTTCGTGACATCGGCAAATACTTCTCTGTTAACGCAATGATACAAAAGGAATCGGTCAAACAGCGCATCGAGCGTGACGGAAGTGGCATCAGTTTTACTGAATTTACTTATATGATTCTGCAATCCTATGACTTCGCAGAGCTAAACCATCGCTATGATTGTACTTTACAGCTGGGCGGCTCGGATCAGTGGGGCAATATTACCGGAGGGATAGATCTTACTCGTCGGCTTCACGGTAATCAGGTTTTCGGCCTAACCATGCCACTGATTACAAAAGCCGATGGCACGAAGTTCGGGAAAACCGAATCAGGCACTGTCTGGCTCGACCCACAGCGGACATCCCCGTACGCGTTTTATCAGTTCTGGTTGTCAGCATCCGATGCAGATGCCTACAAATTTCTAAAATATTTCACCTTTGTTGAGGTTGATGAGATCAATGCTATTGAACGTTCTGATGCTGAGCGTGATGGCCGCCCAGAAGCGCAGGCACTTTTGGCAAGCGAGGTCACCAAGCTGGTACATGGTCAGGATGGCCTTGATGCGGCCAAACGAATTACCGAGTCTCTGTTTAGCGGCACTATCGGTGGGCTGACGGAAGGTGATGTTTTGCAGCTGCGGCAGGACGGGTTGCCTGCAAGTGTTATTGCGCGCGCTGATTTTCCTGAAACACTCACTCAGTTGCTAGCGGATGCTGGGATGGTGACGTCTGGCAAGCAGGTGAAAGATGCTCTGGGTCGAAAAGCCGTCACCGTCAACGACCGGATTCTGGGTCTAGAGCACAATGGCCAGGTGCCTGATTGCTTTGAGTTGGTGCATGCTATGTTTAGCCGCTTTTATCTGGTCAAGCTAGGAAAGAAAAAATATCACCTGTTTGAAGTGACTTGAGATTGGCTAACTGACTTATTGCGCACATGTGTTGTTACATTATCGTGCGCTTCTGCCGTAATGCCTTATTGACCGTTTGCTTATCTGGGGTTCGATTCGACTGATTTTTTGGCACCCTGAGTAGCGGTATTTTTAGGCTTTATTCCCTTCTTCTAACGACGTTTCAGTGTGCAGAAGTATCAGTGCGATCTGCAGCTTTTGGCTTTTTTAAAATAAAGTAGATCTATTTTCAAATAGGGGGTTGCCTGAGTCGCTTTGCTGGGTATAATGCGCCTCCCCGATGAGGCTAGTCCTCGTCGGTTATCTGCGCCCCTAGCGGTGTCAGATGTTGTTTAACAAGAAGATGAAGACAGATGTGTGGGCACTTGTTGGGATAGTTGTCACAACTAT
>CAJXWP010000042.1 GCA_913062625.1 uncultured Haliea sp.
ATACCGCCGGTGATATAGGTCTTGGAACCATTCACGATGTAGTGATCCCCGTCACGCACAGCAGTCGTTGCTAACTGCGCCACATCAGAGCCGCCGCCCGGCTCAGTGATGCCTAGGGCAATATGCTTTTCACCCGCTAGCACTGGGGGCGCCACCATCTCCTTTAATGCTTGTGAGCCCCAGTTAATGACGGGAGGCAGACCAATACCGTGCACCATCAAACTAGCGGGGATACCGCCCACACCAATACGTGACAATTCCTCATTGGCAATCCACATATGCCATGAATCGATACCCTCCTTCACGCCACCGAACTCTTCTGAATAGCCCAGACCGAGGAGGCCTACGGCCGCGGCCTTCGGCCATAGCTCGATAGGGATATGGCAGGCCTCATCCCAGTCCTCGGCATAAGGCATAATCTCAGTATCGATAAACTTGCGCAGCTGCCTGCGCCATTCATGATGCTCTTCGCGCAGGTTGGGGTTATCCAGACGGGCGCTATCGAAGTCTAGTGACATAACTTGGTCTCGCAGTAAATTAAGCCTTTAGAAGGCTTAATAATAATAGAGTGCGCTGTTAAGTGCATGCGTTACTGCGCCATTGATTTGGGCATAGGTGACAGACAACGTCGCTGAGATAATGGCCATGATGCTATGCCGCCACTCCACACATTGAAAACGCTAAAAAAAGTCGCGCTTTAGTACTTTAATCGCCAGGCTTCATACCCGCCGTCCATGCTGTAAACGTCCTCAAAGCCTTGGTTAAAAAAATAATCCGCCGCACCTTGGCTAGAATTTCCATGATAACAGTAGACAAGCAGCGGCTGATCTCTATCCGCTGCTGCTAAAAACTCATACATGCTGTCTTGCTGAATATTGATGGCGTTTTCGATATTGCCCGCAAGATAGGTGCCTGCATCTCTTACATCCGCAATAGTGACACTGCCTTTGTCTATTAGCGCCTTAGCTTCGTCGATCGATATACACTTAAAGGTCATATTTTTCTCCGCAATTAGGACGTGAGCACACTCGAACAACAGGGACGTTACTGACTAAATCCAGCGCCTGACGCGCCCACAATAGGTGGCAAATTGTTCGGGGAAAATGTCCCGCAGCATCGCCTCCTCTGGCCGAATAAAACGCCACTCAATAATAATAGCGAATAGCGGGGGCACTAACAGCGCTAGGCTGGCGCCAACGGTCACTGCGCACCCCAATAAAACTAAGGACATACCCAGATACATGGGGTTGCGCGTGTAACGATAAATTCCACCGGTCACCAGTGCGGAGACATCACGGAACGGTATGAGACCTGTTTTGGCGCGGCTAAACAAGCCTCCGGCGCTGACCAACAACCACAGCCCAACAATCATGAATACGCCACCCAACACCTGCCCCGCAAAACTGGTGAAGCGTGGCCCCGCAAAATATTCATTACAGGCAAAAATCGTCGTAAGCCCCAATAGCAACCAAACCGGCGGGTAAATAGTCCGTTTGACCATATCAATCTTCCTCTACATTAATGCGTGGCGACGTGAATACCAGCAGGCTCCACGCTACCAATCGCATACGCAAGGACCAGCCCTAAAAGAAAAGCCAGGGTCAGCTTGGTCCGGTCATGGCTATGAAAGTGCACCTCAGGTAACAAGTCACTTAACGCTATACAGATGAACGCACCGGCGGAAAAAGCCAGCGCTGCCGCCACTAAGTAATTGCGGCTATCCACCACAGCATCTGCGCCGAAGAAAAACAACAGCGCTCCCAACGGACACATAAGCGCAAACACCAGATTCGCGCTGGTTTGTGCTCTGCGGCTCCACCCTCCCGCCGCCATCACTGTGACAATCGACATAGCATCGAGAGGCTTATGCAGGAGTATCGCAAGAAATACACCAATCCCGATTAGTCCACCTGCCGAGCTGCTGGCAAGCATCACTGCGCCAAGTGCCACACCATCGATAAGGGTGTGCACGGCCAGTCCAAGACCAAGACCGACCCAGCTTAGCCCGTGGACGGGGCTCTCATGCTCACCGTGTTTATGGTGATCATGCTGCGCTAGATCTTCGTCGGTGAAATCGTGCTGGTGAAAATGAAACACGCGCAGCAGCAAAAGCATAACGACAAGCCCAATCATCAACCACCAGACCGCTATGTCGACACCATGCGAGCCTCCGACCATTGCTGCGCTATGGGGTAGTAGATGGTAAAACGCCACGCCAAGCATCAAGCCTGAGACGAGACTCATGACCAATTGGGTGCGAGTGTGGGTCATTTTAATCCAGCCAGGCAGCAGGCCGCCTATCAAAGAAAATCCCGCGATGCCCAGGCAATAGATAATGAGTAACTGAGTTGGCGACACCGGCATACTCTCTGTGACAGGTTTAGTGAGAAGCCGCGCATTATTCCACATTCGACACCACTTGTAAGTGCTATAGCCGCATGTTCCGATTTGATCGTTCAGAACCCGTCGGTCTTATACCTGACTTTATTGATCAATCAGCGCGCGCGCAAAAGACATTGACACCTAAACTAATGACCATTAGTTTAGTAGCCTCATAAGAGGAAAACAGAATGTCTATTTACGAATCGATCGAATCCACAGACTCTCGACGTCATCTGCAGCTGCGCAGTCCCGCTACGATGGAGCTCACAGGCGAGATGATTTGCGCCAATGCAGAGGATGTCGCTAACGCCATTGCTAAAGCCAGAGCGGCTCAGCCTGCCTGGGCTGCCACTACCATGAAAGAGCGCGCCGCCGTGGTCGACCGCGCATTGAAAATCGTGCTCGAGCGTCAGGACGATATCATTGACGTTGTGGTCAGAGAAACCGGTAAAGCGCGCACTGACGCCATGAGTATGGAGGTCTTCTCGGTCGCAGACCAGCTGTGCTACTACGCGAAAAATGCCGAGAAATTCCTCAAGCCGCGCAAGCGCAAGATACACGGCATTTTAGGCCTAATGAAACAACTGCGCATCCTTTACAAGCCGCTGGGTGTCGTGGGACTCATTACACCCTGGAATGGGCCTTTTGTCCTGGTCATGAATCAGGTGGCGCAGGCCATACTGGCGGGTAATGCCGTGGTTGCAAAAGGCTCCGAAGTCACTCCCTATTCTGCAAAATTGGCAGAGGAAATCTTTCTTCAGGCTGGACTCCCCGAGGGCGTACTCCAAGTCCTTCTGGGTGATGGCGAAACCGGTGCCGCTATCGTTCGCGGCGGCGTGGACAAGGTGTCCTTTACCGGCTCCGTCGCCACCGGCCGCAAGGTCGCCGAGGCTTCCGCCAGTCAATTGATCCCCTGCACACTAGAGCTAGGTGGTAACGACGCTATGATCGTATGCGGTGATGCCGATCTGGATCGTGCGGCAGACGGCGCTTGGGTAGGCTCGTGTATGAACACCGGTCATTACTGCTGCGGCACAGAGCGCATCTATGTGGTAAAGGAAGTCTATGACGAGTTCATGCGCCTAGTACTCGATAAAGGTAAGGGCCTGCGTCAGGGCTCACAACATGGCTGGGATGAAGATATTGGCGCTGTATTTTGGGACAGACAGATGACCATCATCGAAGCCCATGTGGAAGATGCCCGAGCGAAAGGTGCCAATATTTTGATGGGGGGGCGCCGTAATCCCGATCTTCCAGGTCTGTATTATGAGCCTACGGTCATTACCGGGGTCGATAATAGTATGGACATCATGCTGCTGGAGACATTTGGCCCCGTTTTATGCATTCAAAAAGTGGCTAACGAAGAGGAAGCCGTGGCGCTGGCCAATGATTCTGAGTTTGGACTCAATGGTAACGTGTGGACCAAAGACAAAGACAAGGGCTATAGGTTAGCCGCTGCCATTGACACCGGTGCCTGCAGTGTCAACGATATGGCCGTCAGCTATGGTATTCCAGCTGCACCCTTCGGTGGAAAGAAAAATTCTGGATTGGGACAGGTCAACGGCAAGAAGGGCCTCCGCGGCTATTGCCATGAAATGCCGATCGTCATCGACCGCTTCGGTGGGAAAATGCAAAATGGCTATCCCTACAGTGCCAAAAGCGCGGAGGGAATGAAGAAACTGATGAACTTCCTTTGGGTGAAGACCTCGCTGGGACGCTGGCTGAGCTAAGCCAGCTGCCTACCCATGCCGGCTGTGGTGTAAGTCGGACGGATAGCGTCTAGAGCAGAACCAGATTGTCGCGGCGGATCAACTCTTCATCGCCCTGATAACCCAGGGCGGAATCGATGTCACTTGAGGGTAAACCCATGATAAGCCGGGTTTCATCTGCGCTGTAGTTCGCCAAACCGCGGGCGATCTCACGACCCTGCGAGTCATGGCAAGACACCATATCGCCCCGCGCGAAATCGCCTTTTACGCCGCACACGCCCACCGGGAGTAAACTATCATCAGAGCCCGTCATTTCTCTCACCGCGCCTTCATCTAACTCCACAATTCCTGAAGGTTGCACCATACCGGCTAGCCATCGCTTGCGGCCTTTGTGGAGGTGCTTGTCAGTCCTTAACCACGTTCCGACATTCGCACCGGCGACCACACTTGTCAGAATGTCATCCACTCTGCCCGAAGCGATAACCGTTTCCGTCCCAGAGCGAGCTGCGAGTCGCGCAGCACGCAGTTTTGTCACCATCCCACCTCGGCCTAGGCTGCCGCCTTCTCCTGCCATGTCGTCCAACCGAACGTCGTCTACATCGCACGACTCGACCAGCTCTGCCGAAGGATTACGGCGAGGATCCTCCTCATAAAAACCTTCCTGATCGGTTAGCAAGACCAGCACATCAGCATCGATAAGGTTGGCCACCAGAGCTGCTAACGTATCGTTATCTCCAAAACGAATTTCCTCTGTTACCACGGTGTCATTTTCATTGACGATGGGCACCACCCCTAAGTTTAGTAGCGTCTGGAGGGTACGGCGTGCATTGAGATAGCGGTCTCGTGCGACCACATCGTCGTGTACCAATAATATTTGCGCAGTGGCAATACCGTAGCGCTTGAAGGCTGTTTCATAGCTTTGTATTAGCGCCGACTGTCCCACCGCAGCCGCCGCCTGAAGCTCGTGTATTAGCTGTGGGCGCGCATCCCACCCTAGGCGCACAATGCCCGCCGCCACCGCGCCGCTGGACACCAAGACCACCTCACAATCTGCCTCACGCAGTTGCGCCAACTGTTTCACCAATGCCGAAATGACATCAACATCAAGACCACGGCCATCATCGGTGAGCAGTGCACTGCCCACTTTGACAACCCAGCGTCTCGCGCTGGCAATTTCTGCTCGTTCAGTCATTGGCAATCCTATGGATGATACTCGACGTCAATTTCAAAATCGTCATCATCAATGTCATCAATGTCATCGTCTTCCAACGGCGCGCGACTCTGCTCTGCGCGCAGTTCATCAATACGCTGTCGACCTTCAAGTTGCATGCGGCTTTGCAGTTCTTTCTCGGCCTCGGCTAACTCAGGCTGCGCCACTTCGCGCGCGCGGCACTCGTCCAAATAGCTCATCAGGTCACCGCACATCGGCGCTGTGCCCTCTGATCGAATCGCGGAAATGGAGTAGACAGGGCCATGCCAGTCCAGCGCCGCCAATACCGCGTCGCGGCGCTGCGCGAATGTTTCAGCGTCCACTAGGTCGCTCTTGTTAAGCACCAGCCAACGCTCTCGCTGCGCCAGCGTAGGACTGAAACGCTCAAGCTCCCGCACAATGATCAGCGCGGCGTCTGCTGGCTCAACCCCGTCATAAGGCGCCATATCGACCAGATGTAACAAAATACGATTGCGCGTGAGGTGCTTGAGAAAGCGAATACCAAGGCCCGCGCCGTCAGAGGCGCCCTCGATCAAACCGGGAATATCGGCCATAACAAAGCTGCGATGGGCCTCTACACTCACCACGCCGAGGTTGGGTACCAGCGTCGTAAATGGATAGTCAGCCACCTTGGGTTTTGCCGCAGATACTGAGCGAATGAGCGTCGATTTGCCCGCATTTGGCAGCCCTAGAAGACCCACGTCTGCCAGCACCTTAAGCTCCAACTTTAAACTGCGAATTTCTCCGTCACTGCCAGGCGAGGTCTGCCGGGGCGCACGATTGGTGCTGGATTTGTAGCGCGCATTTCCCAAACCGTGGAATCCTCCTTGCGCGACGACCAACTGTTGGCCTGGCACTGACAGATCCCCTAACACTTCACCCAGATCTTCATCAATCACCGTAGTGCCGAGGGGCACACGCAACACCAAGTCTTCCCCGCCCCTGCCCGTGCAGTTTCGGCCGGCGCCGGTTTCACCCGTCTGAGCTCGATAGTGGCGCTTGAAGCGAAAATCAATCATGGTGTTGAGGGCCTCATCAGCCTCGACGATGACACTTCCGCCATCGCCCCCATCACCACCGTCGGGCCCACCTCTTTCAATGTACTTTTCACGCCGAAAGCTTAGGCAGCCGTTACCACCTTTGCCGGCATAGACATTGATACTTGCCTCATCTACAAATTTCATTTTTACCCCTGACTAGAGCATCTGATAGCTTAGTCACCGAAATATCGGATCGTTGGGACTATCGTGGGCATAAAAAAAAGCCCCGTCAACTGACGAGGCCTTTGATCGGTTGGCTTCTATGCCGTCGACTCAGGCGCTCACGACCTGCACAAACTTGCGGCTTTTCGGGCCGCGGACAACGAATTGTATCTTTCCATCGGCCTTCGCAAACAGCGTATGGTCCTTGCCGATGCCAACATTGTCTCCCGGATGAAAGCGCGTGCCACGCTGACGCACGATAATGTTGCCTGCCTTCACTGCCTCACCACCAAAACATTTGACGCCCAGACGTTTGCTTACTGAATCGCGCCCGTTACGGGTACTACCACCAGCCTTCTTGTGTGCCACTGTGCAAGTCCTCCCTTAAGCCGTAATAGCCGTTATCTTCACTTCAGTAAACCACTGGCGATGGCCAGTTTCTTTGCGAAAGTGCTTACGGCGATTAAATTTAATGATTTTGATCTTCTTGTGACGACCGTGGGCAATCACTTCAGCGCAGACTTTTCCGCCAGCGACCAGTGGAGTGCCAATTTTGATCTCAGCACCGCCCACCATCAGGACTCTATCAAATTCGATAGTGTCACCCGTGGGCGCTTCAATTTTTTCCAGTTTAAGGGTCTCGCCCTCAATGACACGGTGTTGCTTACCACCGCTTTCTATTACTGCGTACATAGTGCGCTCCGTTTAATTAGCCTACTCGCATTTCAAATAATCCCTTGAAAATCAAGGGGGCAGAGTCAGGCACAAACAGTTGAATTGACTCTTAACGACTGCAAACAAGCACAATAACGTCCAGAGGGCGGCGATGGTACTTAAATTAGAGGGGCGGAGCAAGGGTTAATTTAACATAAAAACAATGAGTTGCGATCGGTATCGGCGAAGTTGCCCGCACATCCCCAGCTTGACAGGTCGATGGGCGCGCCCTAGCATGCGCCTGCACTTTTATTTCGCACCGCACCTTATGCAGCAGATACACACTACCGTCGCACACGACTTCGAGCGAGTTGATCAACTCATCATCGAACAGCTGCGCTCCAACGTTGATATGGTGGAAAACGTCGGGCACTACATTGTCGATGCCGGCGGCAAAAGACTGCGCCCCCTGCTAGTGCTCCTAAGCGCCTCAGCATTAGGGGAGTGTCGTGACGAACATATTACGTTTGCTGCCATTATCGAATTCATCCATACCGCGACACTCCTGCATGACGACGTGGTCGACATCTCCACTCTGCGCCGCGGGCGCCCTAGCGCTAATGCTAAATTTGGTAACGCCCCCTCTGTACTCGTCGGCGACTTTCTCTACACGCGCGCTTTTCAATTGATGGTCCAGCTAGACAGCATGCCTATACTGGCTGATATGGCGCAGACCACTAACATAATTGCTGAGGGTGAGGTCCTGCAATTAACTCTCGCCGGCGATGTGGGCATGAATGAAGTGCAATACCTAGATGTGATCACGCGAAAAACCGCTATTTTATTCGGGGCTGCCTGCTACGGTGCTGCTACGCTGTCTGGCGAGCAAGAAGACACTCGAAACACCTTGAGAGAGTTTGGCCTCAATCTCGGCATCGCCTTTCAAATGATTGACGATGTTCTGGATTACGACGGCAATGCCGACACAATGGGCAAAAACGTAGGGGATGACCTGACAGAGGGTAAAGTCACCCTGCCCCTCATACACGCGCTACTCGAGGCAAGCGCCCCTGAGCAAGCCATTATCCGCCATGCCATCACTGCAAAAAGTACCGGCCAGATCGATGAAATTATTTCTATCGTCAGGCGTTGCGGCTCCATCGACTACACCCGAGCACGAGCTAGACACCACTATGACCTCGCTCTGGAGAAATTGGCTATACTACCCAGCAGCAAAGCATGTGATGCCCTCAAGCGCATCACGGAGCTATCGATCAACCGGGATCACTAAAACGCGGTAGGCACCAACAATGACAGTGCGCATCCTCCTAACAGACCTTCCAGCCTATGCAGAGATAGAGACCCACGCTTTAACGCTCAAACAGGCGTCGCTAGAACGCCTTTTCGAGGAGGATGATAGTCGCGCTGAGAAATACACTCTCGAAGCTGCAGGCCTGCAACTTGATTACTCTAAACACCTACTAAATCACGCTGCTTTGGCATCTCTGCTAGATCTGGCAAAACAGGCTGGCTTGGACCAGAGTATAGTCGACTTATTTAGCGGGAACCCTGTCAACAACACCGAAGATCGAGCCGCACTGCATACACTACTGCGGGCGTCCAGTAGCGAGGCGCACACCGACAAATTCAAAGACGTGGTGTCAACCCGAGATCGCATGGAAGCCATTGCGCAACGGCTTAACCGGGGCGAGCATACCGGCTATTCGGGGGCGGTCATCACAGATGTGGTCAACATTGGGATTGGCGGTTCAGACCTCGGTCCGAGACTGGTCACGTCAGCATTAAAGCCTTTTCAGGGCAATATTCGATGTCATTATGTGGCCAACGCGGATCCGGCAGATTTGCAAGATACGTTACTGCACCTGAATGCGGCTTCCACACTATTTATTATCTGTTCAAAATCCTTCCGCACTGAAGAGACCATTGCCAATAGCCTCGAAGCAAGAACGTGGATGTTAACTGCCGGCGCTAAAGCTGCGGAACTGGAAAAACATTTCCTGGCTATCACCACTAATCTGCAGGCAGCAGAAGACTTCGGCATACCGGCGAGCCATTGCCTACCTTTATGGGATTGGGTAGGCGGTCGCTACTCCGTATGGTCAGCGATCGGCCTCAGCTGTGCCATTGCTGTTGGCTGGGAGAGGTTCGCCGAATTTTTGGCTGGGGCCGAAGCGATGGACCAACATTTTCGCACCAGCGAGCCCAGTGCCAATATGCCGCTCATCATGAGCCTGCTGGAGTTGTGGTATTGCAATTTTCTCGGCGCTAAAAATCATGTCGTGCTGCCCTATGACCATAGCTTGCAGCGTTTGCCAGAATTCTTGCAGCAGCTAACTATGGAAAGCAACGGCAAGCGTGTCAGTGACGACGGCCAACCTCTTGATTACACTACCGGGCCGGTTCTATGGGGTTCAGCTGGCACCTTGGGCCAGCATTCTTTTCATCAGTTATTGCACCAGGGCCAATTGCTGTGTCCTGTGGACTTTGTGCTCCCGCTGACAACTCATACCGGCATGGCCCAGCAACATTTAAATCTAGTGGCCAACTGTTTGGCGCAGAGTCGCACACTGATGGTAGGCCGCTCGCTGAGTGCCGCTAACGACGCTTTGCTGCAGCGCGGGCTGGATAACCAAAAAGCCGAAAAACTTGCCCCGCATCTCGTTATGCCGGGCAATCGCCCCAGCAGTGTCATCACTATGGAGTCGCTTAACCCCGCGACTCTAGGCGCGCTGTTGGCGCTCTATGAACACCGTACCTTTTGCAGCGCCCGACTATGGCACATTAACCCATTCGATCAATGGGGCGTTGAATTAGGGAAGGAAATCAGTGTCGGTATAGCGCAAAAACTGCAAGAAAAAGACATAAGAAACATGATGGATGACGCGACTGAGCGACTAATACAGCGCTGGAAAAATGCTCAGAAGTGAGCCGACATCAGGATCACATCAACGCCTCAGATCAGGCGTCAATCAACGCCAGTAGCTCTATCGTTTTCTCTTTCATCAGGGATTGATCACTGCGACTTTCCACGTTCAGTCGCACCAGCGGTTCGGTATTAGACATACGGACATTGAAGCGCCATTCGCCCATCGACATACTCAAACCGTCGACGTGCTCAATGGATTCTGCTTGCTCGCTATAGGCCGCCTCTATTTTTGCCAGCACCGCCACTGGATTTTCAATTGTGCGATTAATCTCCCCACTGCAGGGATAAGCCGCCATGCGCTCAGCAACTAATTGGGAAAGCGGCTGCCCGCTGCTGCTAATCAAGCCCGCTATTAATAACCAAGGGATCATACCGCTGTCACAATAGGCAAAATCACGGAAGTAGTGGTGCGCGCTCATTTCGCCACCATACACTGCATTTTCGAGCCGCATCCTCTCTTTAATGAAGGCGTGCCCGGTTTTACTCTGTACCGCCTCGCCGCCCAAAGATTTTACAATATCAATGGTGTTCCATGTTAGTCGCGGATCATGAACAATGCGGGCCGGACCCTGTTGTTTTAAAAACGCTTCAGCCAATAAACCCACCACGTAGTAACCTTCTATAAAGTTACCATCTTCGCCGTAAAAAAAGCAGCGGTCAAAATCTCCGTCCCAGCCCAATCCTAGATCTGCCCCATGGTCTCGCACGGCGGCGGTTGCTGCGACACGATTCTCTGGCAACAGTGGATTCGGCACCCCGTTGGGGAAATTTCCATCCGCATTGTGATGAAGCTTGATGAATTCAAACGGCAAATGCGACTCCAGCAGGTCAACCACCCGGCCCGCTCCACCATTTCCGGCATCGACCACAATCTTAAGCGGCTTCAGGCTGGCGGTATCGACATAAGACAATAAATGCTGCACATAAGCTTCGGACGTATCCAATGGATACAACTGCCCGCGCGCTACTGCTGGCGCGAACTGATTCTGCTCAGCCAACTTCTTGATATCGAACAGGCCAGTATCCCCCGAAATCGGACGCGATTCCTCACGCACGAATTTCATCCCATTGTAATCCTTTGGGTTATGACTAGCAGTGATGGCAATACCACCGTCCATACCGGCATGCGATGTGGCGAAGTATATTTCTTCAGTACCACACAAACCGATATCGTACACATCGACGCCCTGCTCAAGCAGGCCCTCGGTCACAGCGGCCTTAATGGCTTCGCTGGTCAAACGTATGTCGTGCCCCACAACCACCTGCCGTGGCTTGACGACGTCAGCGTAGGCGCGCCCGATACGACGAGCAATGTCTTCGTTGAGTTGATCTGGAACTCGCCCACGGACATCGTAAGCCTTAAAACAGGTAATTTCTTGCACACGACGCTCGCTTATTTTGGCAGGTAATAGTGCTCATAGACAAAGTTCGTGGCCTCTACAAAGCCCGGGACACTGCCACAATCGAAGCGACGCCCTCTAAATTTGTAGGCCATAACACACCCGTTTTGAGCCTGAGTTTGCAGCGCATCGGTGATCTGAATCTCACCGTTAGCGCCGGGCTTGGTGACACGAAGAATATCGAATATGTCGGGCGTTAGTATATATCGCCCGATGATCGCCAAGTTTGACGGTGCGTCCTTGGGGTCTGGCTTTTCCACCATCTCATCGACTCGATAAACACCGTTGCTCAGGCTCTCACCTCGAATCACTCCATACTTATGTGTTTCATCTTCCGGCACCTCCTGAATAGCAACAATGGAACACCGAAACTGCTTAAAAAGTTGCACCATCTGCGACAACACTCCAGGGCCATTGTGGAGGCATAAATCATCAGAAAGTAGAACGCCAAAAGGTTCATTTCCTATCAACGGTTCTCCGGTAAGAATCGCATGCCCCAGACCTTTCATTTCGCGTTGACGCACCTGCGTGAAAACACCCTTGTCTAGAACACCGCGGATACCCTCAAGGTACGCTTCCTTTCCGCTACCAGAAATTTGGTGCTCCAGTTCATAGCTGATATCAAAATGATCGGCAATCGCACGCTTACCTCGACCAGTGACCATGGCGCATGTCGTCATGCCCGCTTCAATGGCCTCCTCGACCCCATATTGTACCAGCGGCTTATTCACCACTGGCAACATCTCTTTGGGCATACTCTTAGTAGCAGGAAGAAATCGGGTGCCATAACCTGCCACGGGAAAAAGGCATTTTTTAATCAAGACGATAATCCTCCATGTTGAGCGAGTATCATTGACTGCGCCCGTATATGTCCTCGAAGCGAACAATATCATCCTCGCCCAAATAGGCTCCAGACTGAACTTCAATGATTTCCAGCGGTATACGCCCGGGGTTAGCGAGGCGATGTTTATGGCCTAGCGGGATATAGGTAGACTCATCCTCTGCCAACATAAAGACTTTGTCCTCACAGGTGACCTCGGCGGTTCCCGTGACGACGATCCAGTGTTCAGCGCGATGATGATGCATCTGCAAAGACAGACGTTCTCCGGGGTTTACGACAATACGCTTCACCTGAAATCGATCAGAACTTATAAGCGATTCATAGGACCCCCAGGGGCGGTAGACACGTCGATGAAGTGTGGCTTCCGGACGCTGACCTTGCTTTAGCGTATTAACGATGCGTTTAACATCTTGCACTCTATTGCGGTCCGCAATGAGTATTGCATCAGCCGTTTCGACGACCACGAGGTTTTCTACCCCTGTCGCGGCCACCAGACGCGATTCACTGCGAAAATAACTTCCACGGCAGTTGTCAATAATGACATCGCCTCGAAATACGTTACCATCGGCGTCGCGCTCAGCCACATCCCACAAAGCGGACCACGCACCCACATCGCTCCACCCACAATTGAGCGAAACGACGGCTCCGGCGTCTGTCTTTTCCATCACAGCATAGTCAATACTGTCAGCGGTGCATTGCTCAAATAACTGCTGGTCTGGTCGCACAAAGTACATATCCACTGTCGCGGCGTGCATCGCCTGCTCGCAGCATGTCAGCATGTCAGGTGCATGCTTACCCAACTCATCAAGATAGGTTTGTGCCCGCAACAGAAACATCCCGCTGTTCCACAGGTAGCCACCACTGTCCATATAGTCTTGAGCCACAGCGGCATCGGGCTTTTCAACGAAACGCTCTAACTCGTACAAATCCTCTGCCAGACTAGGCCCGCATTTGATATAGCCATAACCTGTCTCAGGCGCAGTGGGGACCACGCCAAAGGTCATCAACCTGCACTCACCGGCAAGCGGCAGAGATTTTTCGACCGCTGCGATAAACGCCTCGATATCCTGGATCAGATGGTCTGCGGGCAATACCAGCAAAATAGATTCTGGATCGAGGGTAACCGCCTGTAAGGCCGCCAATGCAAGCGCCGGCGCGGTATTTCGACCCTCTGGCTCAAGAATCAGCGCACTCGGCTGCAAGTCCAACTGCCGCAGTTGCTCCGCAACCATAAAACGGTGCTCCTCATTGCACACCACGATTGGCGCCGCAGCTTCCAAACCGCTGGTGCGCCGCAGGGTTTGCTGTAGCATCGTAAGTTCGCCAGCGAGTGCTAAAAACTGCTTGGGATAACTTTCCCTGGACACCGGCCACAACCTACTCCCTACGCCGCCAGAAAGAAGAACGGGTGTTAACATTTATATCCCCTGTGATGTAAAGAATCGCTCTATGTGAATAAAACTACGCAGCATCTGGCCGCAAAAGACGGCGCAAGTCCTCCGATGTTAACTGACGGCCCTATTTTTGACCAGCAAACCACTGGACTTGTGACTATCAACTATTAAAATAGGCGCACAAATCGTCCAGTCATCGTATCCACGACAAACAGCTCTTTTTATCCTGTGGCAGGCATACTACCTACCCCTTCAAAGCAATATTGGTAAATTTATGATTGGCAAAGATACATACTCAAAAGATGAACTGATCGCTTGCGGCAACGGGGAACTCTTTGGTCCGGGCAATGCTCAACTCCCGACAGACAAAATGTTAATGATTGACCGGATTGCTCATATCAGTTCGCAAGGGGGTGGCTATGGTAAAGGCAAAATCATCGCCGAACTGGATATCAACCCTGATTTGTGGTTTTTCCAGTGTCACTTCCCAGGAGACCCTGTAATGCCGGGATGTCTTGGTTTAGACGCCATGTGGCAGCTCCTAGGGTTTTTCCTCGGTTGGAGGGATAACCCAGGACGAGGACGTGCGCTAGGCTGCGGGGAGGTGAAGTTTAGCGGCCAAATACTCCCCAGCGCGAACAAAATAGTTTATACGCTTGATATCAAACGTGTGATTGAGCGCAAGCTAATCATGGGTATCGCCGACGGAGCGCTCTCGGTTGACGGCACCGAAATTTATATCGCCAAAGATTTACGAGTTGGCCTATTTAAATCAACGGAGTCTTTTTAGTCTTATGGGTAAACGAGTAGTCATCACTGGGCTGGGCATAGTCTCCTGCCTTGGCAACGACGCAGACACCGTTTCAAAGTCTCTGTATGAAGGCCGTTCTGGCATCACCGTCAATCAGGAGCAGATCGAGATAGGCATGCGTTCGCATGTCTCAGGTTCTCCGATAATCGACATCAAAACGCACATCGACCGCAAACAATTGCGCTTTATGGGTAATGCAGCAGCTTATGCCTACATTGCTATGCAACGGGCGATCGATGACGCTGGACTACAAGAATCAGAGGTCTCTCACGAGCGCACAGGCATAATCGCCGGCTCAGGGGGAGCCTCTTCTTTGAGCCAGACCGAAGCCTCTGACATCATGCGCGAGCGCGGCCTGCGCCGCGTTGGCCCTTATCGCGTGACCCAAACCATGGGCAGTACAGTGTCCGCTTGTCTTGCCACTCCCTTCAAAATCAAAGGGGTCAATTATTCGATTTCTTCAGCGTGCTCCACTAGTGCTCACTGTATTGGAAACGCTATGGAGCAGATTCAGTTGGGCAAACAAGACATCGTATTTGCCGGTGGCGGTGAGGAGTTACACTGGACGCTCAGTTGTTTATTTGACGCTATGGGCGCGCTGTCTACCCAGTATAACGACACTCCCGAGCGTGCCTCCAGAGCCTATGACGCTAACCGGGACGGCTTCGTCATAGCCGGAGGCGGCGGTATGCTGGTGGTTGAAGAACTGGAGCATGCCAAAGCTAGGGGCGCAAAAATCTATGCGGAATTAGTGGGCTACGGTGCCACATCTGACGGTTATGACATGGTCTCACCCTCCGGAGAGGGCGCTGTGCGCTGCATGCATCAGGCGCTTAGCAGCGTCGAAGGCCCGGTTGATTATGTCAATGCTCACGGCACCAGTACACCAGCGGGCGACATTCAGGAGCTGAAGGCCGTGCGAAAGGTATTTGAGGGCAAAGACACGATACCAGTGATCGGGTCCACCAAATCGCTGTCTGGCCACTCACTGGGCGCTGCTGGCGTGCAAGAGGCGATTTACTCACTGCTCATGCAGCAGCGGGACTTTATCGCCGCCTCGGCCAACATCGAGGAACTGGACCCGGAAGCCGACGGCTTACCTATTGCGCTTTCGCGTCATGACGATGTCGATTTACAGCGGGTGATGTCCAACAGTTTTGGGTTCGGTGGAACTAACGCTTCTCTAGTGTTTCAGAAGTTTTCCGGTTAGCCATACCAAAGTACGCACAGTGAGGTGCTAAGAGGGGCGCCTTCATCTGCGTCTCAATTATCCGGCTATCGAATCGAGCAGTATTATTTCTAACATATCGCCTTCGGATACCACAACGCCAGGCGGGATCACCGCCAGTGCGTTGCTGTGACTTACCGAACTGAGTATCCCGGAGCTCTGGTTTGAAAATTTCTTCGCGACTAAGCCCTGCGATGTGTTCTCCACCATAACGCGGAGGTAGTCTTGCCTGCCACCAGACCGACTCACCGAAAAGGCTGCCATTGCCTGCAAGCGAGGCGATTCAGTCTCGACAACGCCTTGCATTTTTAACAAGAACGGACGTGCTATCAAGCAAAAAGTTACAAAAACGGCGGTGGGGTTCCCTGGCAAGCCAATAAACGGTGTGTTGCCAATACTGCCGAAAGCCAGGGGTTTGCCCGGTTTTATTGCAAGCTTCCAAAGATCCAGACGCCCTAGACGCTGCACTTGCGCCTTGACATGATCTTCCTCACCCACTGAAACACCACCCGTTGTGATCACACAGTCAGCAAGCTCGCTGGCATTCAGCAGCGCCTGCTTAGTAGCCTCTGCGTCGTCCTTGACCATTCCACAATCCACAAACTTCATATGAAGATTGTGCACCAACCCGGCCAGCGTATAACGGTTTGAATTATAGATTCCACCCTCAGGCAGAGCACCACTGCCGGGTTCAAACAACTCGTCGCCGGTTGATAGCACCGCGACACGCAAAGGACGATAGACCTTAGCTCGCGCACAGCCAATAGAAGCCAACATTCCCATGTCTTGTGGGCGTAGTATGCGTCCCTTGGCCAAAACCGTGTCGCCAGACTTTATATCCTGTCCACGATGCCGAATATTTTGCCCCGTCATTACAGGACCTGCCACACTCACTATGCCGGCTACCTCAGTGCAGTTTTCCTGCATCACCACAGCATCCGCACCGTCAGGAATCGTTGCACCGGTAAAAATTCGAGCGGCGCAAGCCTCCTTTAGAGCTGAGCCGACAGTGCCGGCAGGAATACGCTGACTAACGGGGAGCGCTTGTTCCGCATCATTGACACGTAAGGCATATCCATCCATGGCGCTATTATCTGCCGGGGGGACGTCCACTGTTGATAATGCATCTTGGGAAAGCACGCAGCCGTGGGCATCGAGCAGAGACACATCAATCGTCTCATTGATGCATGGTGCGGCACCGAGAACCATTGCCAGTGCCTCGGCAACCGACATCAAAGGAGTCAAAGTCACCTCTGCTCAAGCACGCTGAGTACGCCAATGAAATTACAGGGGCGATGACGACTATCGAGCTGCTCACAAATAAGACCGTTCCAAGCTGTCTTGCAGGCGCCAGTGGAGCCTGGCATACAAAATATGACCGTGCTGTTAGCAAAGCCCGCGAGTGCGCGCGATTGCACTGTCGAAGAACCAATCTCCTCATAAGACAAGGCGCGAAACACCTCTCCAAAACCGTCAATCGCTTTATCAAAGAGCGGTCGCACTGCTTCAGGGGTAGAGTCTCTCCCCGAAAACCCCGTGCCGCCAGTTATCAGCACCGCATTGATATCCGTGTCAGCAATCAGTGCCGACAGGACGGAGCGTATCTGATAAATATCGTCACGCACGATAGTCCTATTTCCAGTGCGATGTCCTGCTTCCTCCAGCGCTTTGATCAGATAGTCCCCGGAAGTATCATTTTCCCGCGTACGCGTATCGGACACTGTCAAGACTGCGATGGACAGACCCCGTGAGTTTTCAACTGCCGCTAGACCCATGCTGTTCACCCCTGCTGTTGTTCGTAATAATGTTTCACCACATCGCCAATCACGCTGCGCCAGGGAACCTGTCTAACGGCAAACGTATTGCGTATCTTGCTGCAGTCGAGTGTCCGATTGAGCGACCTCGAGCCAAAGGTCTCTCTCTCCAGTTGCACTTGCGAAGAGCTGAACTCAAAAAACTGCGAGGCAGAAGCCAGTAACGCTTCCGCAAATTCATAATAGGTGGCCGTATCAGAACTGCCATAGTGGTAAGTTCCCCACGGTTCCAGCCCCGTACCCAACTGATCAAGCAGCGCCAACAGCACCCTAGCGCCATCATCGGCTGCCACCGGACAACCACGCAGGTTATCGTCCAGCACCAAACTATCGCTCTCCTGCAGGGAACCCAGCAACCGCTTAATGAGATTCATACCCACACTGGAGAACACAGGACCAAACCGCACTATTAGATGGCGTAAGCAGACATCAGCTACAACGTGCTCAGCACGCGCAAGGAGATGGCCGGCGACTTCTGCGCTATCTGGTGAGTCCTCCTCTACGTAGGGTCTCTCTAGTTCGCCAGAGAATACCGTCGAACTAGAGACATACAGATAAGTAGCACCGGTTCGATGGCAGGCCTTGGCCACCCAATGGCAGCGCTGCAAGTCCAGCTCCTGAATCTGCAGACCGCCATCGGCAGCGGTTTCTATGCGAAGATCAACAACGACATCACTCTTCGCGCGTACGATGCTTTTCTTAGCCTGTCTCTCACTCTTCCAGCGACAGGCTGAGCAACTCATGGGCACCAATTCGTGGCGCCCGAAAAGTGCTTGACGACGGATCAGCGCAACCCCTAGAGGCGTATCGGACCCCAATATGAGTACTCGCACCGCGGATGCACCGTCGATCGGCAACTATTGTCCAGCCATCAAACAGGCCCTCTAAAAAGGTATGTCGTCGTCAAAATTCCCCGAGTCCCCTTGTGGGGCGGGAGGGACGGCTGCAGGTGCCGACGGGGCCCTTGAAGGCGTCTCCTGTTTAACATTCGCAGCCCCGTCATAGGAGTCACCCGAACCTGTACTGCGCGAATCTAACATCTGCATTTCATCCGCTTGAATTTCCGTCGTATAACGATCCTGACCCTCCTTGTCTTGCCATTTACGAGTACGCAGGGAACCCTCAATGTAGACCTTGGAGCCTTTTTTCAAATACTCCCCGGCAATCTGTCCTAGCCTGAAGTTTCCACGATCACGAAATACGATCCGGTGCCACTCGGTACGCTCCTGCATTTGCCCGGTCTGCTTGTCCTTCCAGCTTTCGCTAGTCGCAACACTGGCATTCGTAATAGCGCCACCATCAGGGAAGAAGCGGGTCTCCGGATCATTACCAAGATTACCTATCAAAATGACTTTGTTAATTCCCCTTGTGGCCATACATTTCCCTCACTTTTTACACAAAATCGATAACTTATCTAACTGAAGACTATAGCAACCTCACCATTTAATTGCGACACCAAGTCCGGTCAAAGTCGTGTCATTCAACCGGGATCTAATCTGCCCATGGCGTTCAAATCTGCACGGATCAGATGTCGGTCAAGGCACTGGGAGCGATATTCGCCACCTGCTTAGGCATGGGGGCCGTCTTAACCACCAGCCACCAGGCTGCCGCCAGCGCAAGACACACTCCCGTCAACACCCCACTGCCCCAGTGTTCTAACAGCCAACCTCCGCCAGCACCGCCGGCAAATGCACCCATAAACTGACAAGAAGAGTAAACACCCATTGCGGTCCCCTTGCCCCCGGCGAACACCGTCTTGCTAACCAGCGAAGGAAGCGTCGCCTCTAAATAATTGAACCCTACAAAAAACAACCAAAGGCCACCATAAAATAACAGGTTGGTAGCGGTGAAGCCCAGCACACCAATCGCTGCAAAAATTAGTGCAATGCCCAGTAAGAACATCTGACGCGGCCGCTCGCCGCGCTCCGCCAGAATCATCAGCGGCACCATACCGACCACCGAGAGCACCAACACCGGCAGATACACCATCCAGTGTTGCTCTCGGCCAATACCAAACGACTGTTCGAGTACCCCAGGCATCACAAGAAAGCAGGCCACAAGGATAAAATGTAAAACAAATACGCCGAAATTCAGCCGAACCAATCCCGCATCTACGAGACCGCGACCTATAAATCCCAACCTTGCACCCTCTTCCTGATGGTCTCCGCTGGCACTGTGCGGAGTCGGGACCAACACAATAACGATTACAATTCCCACTGCTGCAAGCACTGCCGTAAACCAGAAAACGCTGGCAAGCCCCCCCATTACAGCAATGACCGGACCTAGCACCATAGCCGCCGCAAAAGACAACCCGATGCTAATACCCACCAGTGCCATTGCTTTTGTGCGCTGCTCTTCGCGTGTCAAGTCAGCTACCAGTGCCATCACGGTGCTGGCAATCGCACCGCTGCCCTGAAGCGTACGACCCAAAATAATACCGTTCACGGTATCAGCCATTGCCGCGATCACACTACCCAAAGCAAACAATAGTAATCCGAAGATAATGACCGGCTTGCGGCCTACTCGATCAGACAGCCAGCCAAAAGGAATCTGCAGTGTCGCCTGAGTCAGCCCATAAATGCCCAGCGCCAGTCCAATCATTGTTGGGGTTGCATCCGCTAGATCTGACGCATATAGGGCCAGCAGCGGCAGCACCATGAACAGACCAAGCATACGAAAACAGTACAGCAGCGCCAACGAACCTACGGCTCGACGCTCGCGCCCTGTCATGGGATTTTCAGTAATCACTATGCGTACTTCACCAAGAATTGGTCAGAAAAACAGCCGCTAAGGTTATCATTTTCAAGCCCTACAGAACATCCAAACACCTCTACGCAGGAAAATATAAGCGAGGGTTTTGCCTCACACCTAGGTCTAGGCATATACTGTCCGGCTTAGATTTCAAAGCGGCACCAAAGCTATTATGGACACGATACAAGTACGCGGGGCAAGAACACACAACCTCAAAAACATCGATCTCGATATTCCGCGAGACAAATTAGTCGTAATCACTGGTTTGTCGGGTTCCGGTAAATCCTCACTGGCCTTTGACACCCTCTACGCTGAAGGCCAGCGCCGCTATGTCGAGTCACTGTCGACCTATGCGCGCCAGTTCCTCTCTATCATGGAAAAGCCCGATGTAGACCACATAGAGGGACTATCACCAGCCATTTCGATCGAGCAGAAGTCAACCTCCCACAACCCTCGCTCCACGGTTGGGACTATCACCGAAATATACGATTACCTGCGTTTGTTGTACGCCCGAGTTGGGGAGCCGCGCTGTCCTGACCACGGTATCAACCTACAGGCGCAGACAGTGAGTCAAATGGTAGACCTGGTGCTGGCACTGCCCGAAGATACAAAACTCATGCTGCTGGCTCCAGTGGTGCGAGACCGCAAAGGCGAGCACTTGCATACGCTGGAGGAACTGCGGGCCAGCGGCTTCGTCCGCGCACGTATTAACGGAATCGTCGCCGACCTAGACGATGTGCCGGTACTCGATAAAAAGAAAAAGCATCGTATCGAGGTGGTCGTAGACCGCTTTAAAGTTCGAGATGATCTTGGGATTCGCTTGGCAGAATCCTTCGAGACCGCGCTGAACTTGACCGACGGGTTGGCGTCTATTAGTTATATGGATGACACAAGCAAAGACATTAGCTTTTCCGCACGCTTCGCCTGCCCAGAATGTGGCCATAGTATTGACGAGTTGGAGCCTCGCCTATTTTCGTTCAACAACCCAGCAGGCGCTTGCAGTGGCTGTGATGGTCTCGGTGTCAAACAATTTTTCGATGAAGAACGCGTTGTATTGTTCCCCGAATCCAGCTTGGCTGAAGGTGCAATACGCGGCTGGGACCGGCGCAACGTCTACTACTTCCATATGCTGAATTCGCTCGCGGAACACTACGACTTTAGTATTGATACTCCCTTCCATGAGCTAACTAAAAAGCACCGAAAAATCATCCTCCATGGCAGCGGGACTCAGGAAATCGCTTTTTCCTATATCAACGATCGAGGAGATGTCTTCAAACGCAAACACCCTTTCGAGGGCATTCTTCCCAACATGGAACGCCGTTATCGCGACACAGACTCACAATCAGTGCGAGAGGAATTGTCAAAATTTCTAGCCAGTCAACCCTGCCCTGACTGCCACGGGACTAGACTACGGCGAGACGCCCGACACGTGTTTGTCGATGAACATGATCTCCCGAGTATCACGACAATGCCAGTAGGCGAGGCTGAAATTTACTTTAATCAATTGCAACTCAAAGGCCGCCGCGGTCAAATCGCTGACAAGATTCTTAAGGAGTTGCGAGCGCGCTACCGTTTTTTGGTCGATGTAGGTTTGAGTTATTTATCGTTAAACCGCAGCGCCGAGACGCTGTCGGGCGGTGAAGCCCAGCGTATACGTCTGGCCTCTCAGATCGGCGCTGGTCTGGTGGGTGTTATGTATATTCTAGATGAGCCCTCCATTGGCCTCCACCAAAGAGACAACGAACGACTTCTGGCCACACTCACCCATCTGCGCGACATGGGTAATACCGTTCTGGTAGTGGAGCACGATGAAGACGCCATCCGCAGTGCCGACCATATTATCGACATCGGTCCTGGGGCGGGAATACACGGGGGTCAGATTGTCGCTTCAGGGACTCTAGAGGATATCCTCAACAATGAGCACTCACTCACTGGGGCCTATCTTTCTGGTGCAAAAGAAATCAGCATGCCACCGCGGCGCACTCAAAGAGATGTCGGGCGCATGCTGGTGTTAAGCGGCGCAACGGGTAATAATCTGCAGTCGGTCACCTTGGAACTGCCATTGGGCTTGCTCACCTGCATCACAGGAGTTTCAGGCTCAGGAAAATCATCCTTAATCAACAGTACGCTCTATCCCATCGCCGCCACTGAGTTGAATGGGGCAACCACGCTAACGCCGGCGCCATTCGAGTCAATCACTGGAATGGAGCATGTCGATAAGTGCATAGACATCGACCAAAGCCCTATTGGGCGCACTCCGCGCTCAAATCCTGCGACTTATACCGGGATTTTCACCCCGGTACGCGAATTATTCTCTGGCACGCAGGAGGCCCGCTCTAGAGGATATAAGCCCGGAAGATTTAGCTTCAATGTGAAAGGCGGGCGCTGCGAAGCGTGCCAGGGTGATGGCGTTACAAAAGTCGAGATGCATTTCCTACCGGATATCTATGTGCCCTGCGACGTCTGCAAGGGAAAGCGTTATAACCGAGAAACACTAGAGGTGCGGTACAAGGGCAAGAATATCCATGAAGTTCTAGATATGACCATTGAGGATGCCCTGCCGTTCTTCCAGCCAGTCCCTGCGATTGCTCGAAAAATACAGACTCTTATGGATGTGGGCCTTTCCTATATTCGTCTGGGCCAGGCGGCAACCACCCTTTCGGGCGGCGAAGCCCAGAGAATCAAGCTGTCACGGGAACTCTCCAAGCGGGACACGGGAAAAACACTGTATATTTTGGACGAGCCTACGACCGGATTGCACTTTGAGGATATCCGACAGCTATTGGTTGTCCTTCATCGGCTGCGCGATCACGGTAACACGGTGGTCATTATTGAGCACAACCTCGATGTCATTAAGACCGCAGACTGGGTTGTGGATCTAGGACCCGAAGGGGGTAGCGGCGGCGGCAAGATAATCGCGACTGGGACACCTGAAGATGTTGCAAAAATAAAGACCTCGTTTACAGGTCATTTTCTGGGTCCCCTATTAAAGCGCTCGCAGAAGGGGAAAGCGGCCTAATTAAACGCTTTTTCAGCCCCTCATACAAAAAAGCCGGGAACAACGCCCGGCTTTCACTTTATTACGACCTCAACAGCTCATCAATCCTCGTCGTCTTCAGTTGTCTCAACGATGGGGCGATCAACCAGTTCGACATAGGCCATAGGCGCTTTGTCCCCTGTGCGGTAACCGCACTTAAGAATACGGATGTAACCGCCTGGGCGCTCCTGATAGCGAGGCCCCAATTCATTAAACAGCTTACCCACGGCGGAGCTGTCGCGGGTCCTATCAAAGGCAAGGCGGCGATTAGCGACGCTGTCGTTTTTCGCCAAAGTGATAAGCGGCTCCGCGTAACCACGCAGTTCTTTCGCTTTTGGCAAAGTTGTCCGAATCAGCTCATGCTCCACCAACGAAACAGTCATATTACGAAACATGGCTTTACGGTGCGAGCTATTACGATTTAGTTGACGTCCACTGTGACGATGACGCATTTTTACTATCCTATTTTACTGTGCTGTCGCAGCACTGCTATCTGTTAATCGGGCCTGCTTAGATACTCAACACCCGGTCATCGTTTTTCAAACTTGCTGGCGGCCAGTTGTCTAGGCGCATACCCAGAGACAGACTCCGGGAAGCTAGCACGTCCTTAATTTCGGTAAGTGACTTCTTGCCCAAGTTTGGCGTCTTGAGTAATTCCACTTCCGTGCGCTGCACTAGGTCGCCTATGTAATATATGTTCTCAGCCTTCAGACAATTAGCAGAGCGGACTGTCAACTCCAAGTCGTCTACCGGGCGCAACAGAATTGGGTCGACTTCATCCTCCTCCACGACAGACTCAGACTCGCTCTCGCTCTCAAGGTCAACAAATACGGCAAGCTGTTGTTGCAGAATCGTGGCTGCCCGCCGAATCGCTTCTTCAGGGTCTATCGTTCCGTTAGTCTCCAAATCCAGCACCAACTTGTCTAGGTCAGTGCGCTGCTCAACTCGAGCAGCCTCTACAACATAAGACACCCGGTACACAGGAGAAAATGTGGCATCTAACTGCAGTCGACCAATAGAGCGCGTTTCTTCGTCGGGGTTTTCGCGAGAATCGGCCGGAGAATACCCCCGGCCAAGCGCCACAGTCAGCCGCATATTGATTTCTGCACCGGCGTTGAGGTGACAGATAACATGCTCAGGGTTACGGACTTCGATATCGTGGTCTACCTCAATATCGCCCGCGGTTACTGTGCCCGGCCCCTTCTTACTCAGGGTCAGCTCAGCTTCCTCTTTACCGTTCATCACTAAAGCTACGCCTTTTAGGTTAAGCAGGACTTCTATCACATCCTCCTGCACACCTTCGATCGCGCTATATTCGTGAAGCACGCCATCAATTTCCACTTCGGTAATTGCACTACCGGGCATCGACGAAAGTAATATCCGACGGAGCGCGTTCCCAAGAGTGTGACCGAAGCCGCGCTCTAGCGGTTCGAGAGTCACCTGAGAGCGCGTGCTGTTCTTCTCTTCAACATTTATCACGCGCGGGGTCAAAAATTCGTTCACTGCACTCTGCATTGGGGCACCTGTCTTTTAGGTTAGTCCTTCAGTGGGTTACTTCGA
>CAJXWP010000043.1 GCA_913062625.1 uncultured Haliea sp.
GCGGTCTTCGAATCCCAGTCTGCCGCGAGCATCTGCTTCGCAGGTCAGTAAAAAGGCCTCGAATCGATCTGGGCGGCGCAGGGCATCAGTGGCACTGAGTAGTGTAAGCACTGCTTTGCTAGGCAGTTCCAGCGCCCGGTGACAGTGGGTATGGTACTGGCATGTTGTGCGCGCCAGCTCAGTATGACGACGTGGAGCCCGCAGTCGGCTGCAGACCTGCTTGACTAACTTGTCACCACGCCCTTCATGAGCGATATGTCGGGGCCACTCTGACTGCGGTATTGTGCCTTTACCCAAATGAAGTAGGAGCACGGCAAAGCGCACATCGGTGTCAGCGGACAGCGCAACCGCTTGTTGCATTGCCATTAGAATGTGTAGGCTCGTATCAATCTCCGGATGATGCTCTGCGGATTGCAACACACCGAACAGGGCCTCTACTTCAGGCAGTAATTTTTCCAATGCACCGCAGTCGCGCAGTACCTTGATGAACACCTCGGGATTGCGTTCCCCTAGCGCTTTTTCCAGTTCTACCCACACGCGTTCAGCGGGCAAGTGGGCGAGTTCACCCTGCTTGACGATGTCGGCCATCAGGCTGATAGTCTCAGGCGCTACCGTAAATTGCAGGTGCGCATAGCGGGCGGCAAATCGAGCGGTACGCAGCACTCTTAGCGGGTCCTCTGCATAAGCATCAGAAACATGGCGCAATATCCGGTGTTCCAGATCCTTCTGACCACCATAGGGATCGATGATGCTACCGTCCGTATTCTGAGCCATCGCATTGATAGTGAGATCGCGGCGCAGTAGGTCTTCTTCGAGGGTAATCGATGGATCGCAATCGACGGCAAACCCGGTGTAGCCATGCCCTTGCTTACGTTCAGTGCGCGCCAGGGCATATTCGTCTTTGGTCTGTGGATGCAGGAACACCGGGAAGTCTTTACCCACCTGCAAATAGCCCTGTCGCAACAGCTCATCGGGTTGGGCACCAACGACGACCCAGTCGCGCTCCACGACGGGGTAGCTCAGCAGTGTATCGCGGACCGCGCCGCCAACTAAATAAATATCCATTGATCCAGTGTACAGGGCCAGCAGTGTTGCGTCATGACTCCGCGGTAACCGGATGATCTCGGCACGTGCCGTCGTGACATTCGCAGCGTGTGATCTGGCCGCTCTCCAGATGATAGAGCGACATAGCGCCGTTCCAAAGACACCCTGTATCAAGCCCGATTGCGTTCGGGTTGTTGGTCTGTCCCGCGATGCTGGCCCAGTGGCCAAACAGAATGCGGTTTTTGGCGGTCCGGCGGTCACGGTGGTTGAACCAGGCGTCCATGTGCTGATTGTCCGCTTTGACGGCATCGGATGCAGGGGTGGAGCCTTTATTTTGCAGGTCGAGTCTGCCTGCACTGGAACAGTAGCGCATCCGTGTGAGGTAGTTGGTGATGACACGCAGGCGCGTCATGCCGGAAAGATCCTCACTCCACACGGCCGGTTCATTGCCGTACATCGCGCCGAGGAACTCTGTACAGCGGTTACTGCGCAGTGCAGCCTCAACCTCGCCGGCATAACCAATGGCTTGGGTCAGAGTCCACTGGGGTGGGATGCCAGCGTGCACGAGAGTGTGGTTGTAGTCGTGATGTATCAGCGGCTGCTGCACTAGCCAGTCGAGTAATTCCTGTCGGTCCGGCGCATTGAGAATTTCATCGAAAGTATCTGAACGGCTGGGCCGGCGCACGCCAGCTGCGATGGCCAACAAATGCAGGTCGTGATTGCCCAAAACCATGATCAGGTTGTCTCGCATATGGTAAAGGAAGCGAAGGGACTCTAACGATTCAGGGCCACGGTTGACGATGTCGCCTACTGACCACAGTACGTCGCTGTCGGCGTTGAAATGCACATTTTCCAGCAGGCACTTAAGTGGCTGCAGACAACCTTGAATATCACCGACAACATAGGTGCTCATAATACCGACCTAATTCAGCGCGGTGGGAGTGTGCAGAGAAAAGGCATGGACAGGCACTTCAAAGGTTGGCAAATCGGCGGGATCTATCTCCATGGGTTCACGCACGACCATGTAATAGCTTCCTTCCATATAACCTATTGGTGTACTTAGCGTAGCACCGCTGGTGTAGCGGAAAGAGGCCTGTGGTTGAATTACGGGTTGTTCTCCCACTACGCCTTCACCCCGGACCTCCTGTATCTCATTATTGGCGTCGGTGATAATCCAGTGTCGCGACAGTAATTGTACTGGCAGCATTGCCCCATTCCTGATGGTGATAGTGTAGGCGAAGGTGTATTGGTCGCGGTCTGGACTGGAGTGGCTGGGTAAATATACGGCGGCTACATTGACCCTCACCAGAGACGGATTGAATTCAGTTCTAGACATGGATGGCGTTGGTAATCGCTATAAACTGGTTGAGTTCCAGTGTTTCAGCGCGGGCGCCGGGATCGACTCCCAGTGCTTCCAATTGCTTACTATCTATAATGTCTTTCAGGTTGTTACGCAAGGTTTTACGGCGGTGGGCAAAGGCTGCCTTCACCAGTTTTCTCAACAGCGGTGCGCTGCAGTCGGGCCATGGTGAATCAGTCCAAGGCGTAAGCCTCACGATTGCTGACTGCACTTTGGGCTGCGGATTAAATGCATAAGGAGGAACATCAAACAGGTGTTCCACTTGGCACTGGTACTGTGCCATGATCCCCAAGCGGCCCCAGTTCTTGCTGCCAGGGGCTGCGGCAAGGCGTTCTACTACTTCCAATTGAAGCATAAAGTGCATGTCCTGAATAATGGCGCTATTGTCCAGCAACTTAAAAATAAGGGGGGTGGAGATATTGTAAGGTAGATTGCCTACCACGCGCAGCTGCTGATCGTCTGGCCCTGCGGGTGTGCCACTGATCAACGAAGAGAAATCAAAATTGAGTGCATCGGCGCCGTATAATCTGAAGCCAGGCCTGAGACTAAACGAGGCTAACAATCCAGGTATTAGATCTCGATCCAACTCAACCACATCCAGTTGACAACCGCTGTCGATGAGCGACGCTGTCAGCGCGCCCTGCCCCGGACCTATTTCTACTAGATGCTCTTCTGGCTTGGGATAAATCGACGCTGTTATGCGATCGATCACTGAGGCGTCCTGTAAGAAGTTTTGCCCGAAGCGCTTGCGAGCGCGGTGCTGTTGAGGTTGGCGTTTCATGGATGCCATTGTAACGTGTGTCTTGGGTATTTATACCGTAGGTTGCTCCATTTATTGTAGTTTTTGTTACACTAGATTTTGGTTTTTTGAACTATCGCAGGCAGACGCTACCCATGCCACTATTACACTATCTACGCCTGATCGATATCATGGCGCGAATGGGCTTGCGCGCTGACGCCACCCGATTTTTTCTCGGTTACATCTGGTGGATTCTGGAGCCGCTTCTGTGGGTAGGCATCTTCTATTTTGTTTTCGTGACGATAATGGGTACGCGTGGACCTGATTTCCTGATGTTTTTGGCGACCGGTAAATTAGTCTTTGTGTGGTTTTCAAAATCTGTTACCCAGGCGTCAAACAGTATCATTGGCGCCAAGGGCCTAGTTGGAAAAATTAATGTCCCCAAGACGCTATTTCCAATGGCTGTTGTGCAAGAGGGTGTTTACAGACAGGCCGCAGTTTTCGTCATGCTAGGTATTATTCTGATCATTAACGGGTATACCGCGACCGCGACCTGGTGGTATTTGGTGCCCCTGATGATCGTGAATTACGTCGTCATAGTAGCCTGTGCTTTTGTCGGCGCCTGTTTGGTCTGTCTGGCGCGCGACTTTGCGCAGATAATTTCCTTGGGAATGATTTTTCTAATGTTCACATCGGGTGTTTTTTTCGACGTCCGCGCGCTAGACCCCGAGAAAACTAAACTAGTTCTGGATCTGAATCCGATCGCTTTTTTGTTGGACGCCTACCGTCAAATTATGATGTATAGCACAGCTCCTGATATGCTTCATCTGTTTACGATAGGTGTAGGCTTTGGCGTATTGCTTTGCGTGATGGTGTTGTTTATGCGTCGCCGCAGCCAGTATCTAGCGCTTCGGGCGCTTACTGCATGAGTGAAAATAAGCATATTGTACTGGAGTTGACCGAGGTATCCCTTAGCTATCATTCTGCAAGAAAGACTTTCGATCGCGGCAGGCACCATGTGTTGAAAGACGTCTCAATGCAGCTCTATGACGGCGAAACCCTCGGTATAATTGGAAGAAATGGTGTTGGCAAAACCACGCTGCTGCAGCTTATCGCAGGTATTTTGGCGCCTACCAGAGGCCAAGTAAAAATGCATTCTGGAAAGTGTGCTTCATTGCTGACACTCGGTCTTGGTTTTAAGCCCGATCTTTCTGGCCGCGACAATGCACTTCTTTCAGCGATGTTGCAGGGTTCCTCGCGGCAACAGGCCACATCATTTCTGAATGACATTAAAGAATTTTCCGAGTTGGGTGATTCCTTTACTGAGCCGGTGAAAAATTATTCGGCGGGTATGCGCTCACGCCTCGCCTTTACCACAGCATTGATGACTCATGTGGATGTGTTGTTAATTGATGAGATTCTTAGTGTAGGCGATGCTCATTTTCGAGGGAAGGCGCTGACCGCTATGCAGAGCCGTATTACCGGTGAACAGACGGTCGTTTTTGTGTCTCATATGGCCGATCAGGTCGAGAAAATGTGTGATCGCGTAATATGGTTGGAAGACGGTCACATTGTTGCCGAGGGTGACCCGGGCGAGGTCACAAGTGCCTACGCTGAAAGTGTCGCAAGAATGAACAACGATAACGTGGCAAAATAGACTAGGGGTTTCTTGTTTGCCAGTTATTTTCGCACAGCTGGCAGGCAATGGTGAGGGCTTGCTCGAGGCTGCGCCAGTCTGCCCTGCCAGTCGCCGCTAGGTCGAGTGCCGTGCCGTGATCCACGGATGTCCGAGTAATAGGTAAGCCTAGGGTGATATTAATTGCACGACCAAACCCCGAATATTTCAGTACAGGTAGACCTTGATCGTGATACATGGCAAAAACGGCATCACAATTGGCTAGCACTTTTGGGTTAAAGGCCGTATCAGCGGGCAGGGGGCCAAGCAGATCCATGCCGCCCGCCCGCAAGTTTTCGAGCACCGGAACGAGTATTTCAATTTCCTCACGTCCGATATGACCGTCTTCCCCCGCATGAGGGTTCAAGCCCAGTACCGCGATACGCGGTGCGTCTATGCCGAATTTATTGCGTAGGTCGCGATACAGAATGCGCAAAGTTTGGTTTAGGAGTTCTGACGTGATGGCCTCGGATACGTCTTTTAGCGCCAGATGAGTCGTGGCCAGCGCAACTCGCAATTCCTGTGTTGCTAGCATCATGACGACCTTGTCAGTGCCCGTCTCTTGCGCCAGAAACTCGGTGTGTCCTGTGAACGGAATGCCGGCGTCATTGATGACAGATTTTTGCACGGGTCCAGTCACCATCGCCTGATAGCCGCCGCCAAGACATCCTTGTGCCGCTTGTTGGAGGGTCTCCAGAACATAAGGGGCATTGGCTGTATTTAGCGTCCCTGCGACAGCAGGAACGGCTAGCGCAATGGGGTGGATCCTCAGCGTACCTGGCTGCTGTGGTTGCGGTGGCAAGTCTGGGGTATGCGTCTGTAGTTCAATGGGAAGCTGCAGCGCCAGTGCCCGCTGCTGCAGCATATTGGGGTCGGCGATGACCACCAACTCTGCTTGCCAAGCTCGTTGTGCAGCCATTAACACGATGTCGGGTCCGATACCTGCCGGCTCTCCCGGTGTAATCGCAATTCTGGGAAGTGACATATTAAGGTTCTACTTTATGTCGACAAAAGCTTCATCGCGAATTTGTTGCAGCCACGCGTCGAGTTCTTCCTCATACTTCCGTTGGTGAACGAAGTCCGTGGCTTTTGCACGGGTCGCCTGATCGGTCACGTCTTTCTCCCTGCGATCTTCTACTTTTAGGACATGCCAGCCGTATTGTGTTTGCACCGGGGCGGACATTTGGCCCGGTGGGGTCTTGGCCATTGCAGCCTCAAACGCTGGCATCATTTGCCCAGGGTTAGTCCAACCCAGCTCGCCCCCTTCCTGAGCGGATCCAATATCCTCGGAGTACTCTGTGGCCAGTTCTGCGAACTCTTCTCCTGCGAGCGCGCGCACGCGGAGCTCGGCTGCTAGTTCGCGGGCTTGCGTATCCGTCAGTATCTCCGAAGGCTTTATTAAAATATGCCGGACCTTGGTCTGGGTCACGACCTTTTCTTTACCGCGCACCGCTTCTAAATAGACCAGATGAAATCCACTGTCCGAGAGAATAGGGTCGGCTGTTTCACCGATTGCCAATTGTGGGACAATAGTACTGAAGATTGATGGGAGCTCGTCCGGCTTGCGCCACCCTAGATCTCCCCCGGTGAGGGGGTACGGTTTGTTATTGGCATTAACGGCTTCCTTAAACGGTTCACCGCCGCGAATGCTCTTCACCGTGCGGTCCACTTGAGCGCGGGCTGTTGCAACTTCACTTGCACTGGAGTCGGGTTTTAATGCGAGTAGCGCATGAAGTGCGTGATACTGCGGCTGAGTCAGTGACTGACCCTCCTGTGTCCCCATGAAGTTACCGACCTCTTGATCTGTGATCTGGATGCGTTGATTGACGTTACCTGCCTGCACCCGCTGAATTATCATTTCACGTCGAATTTGGTCTCGCATAGCGCCATAGGACTGATTACGCTCCTCAAGGGCCTGCTGGAACTGCTCAAGGGTCATATTATTTTGAGCGGCGATACGTTTAATCGCTTGGTTAAGCTGCTCGTCAGGGATGCGTACGCCCGCACGCTGACCCTTCTGCAACTGAATACTTTCTAGAATTAGACGGTCCAAAGTCTCCTGAATCAATTCGTTATCGGGCGGAGGTGCAATACCCCTGGCGGCGAGGTTGTCGCTTACTGCACTGACGCGCTCACGTAACTCACTGGCCATGATAATGTCGTCATCGACGATTGCGACGACCTGATCTATGACTTCGGTAGCAGCCTGCACTGAAGTTCCCGTAAGGGCCATACAAATAATGCCTGCGGATAATAGTAGTGTCTTAGTATTCACGTTCATCAAAACCCCTAATCATGTCTTGCATAATATTGGTTATCCTATTGCCGAAGCCGCCCATGCCCTTCAGCAAAAACTGAAACTGTACTGTACTTTCACGTTCCAAGTTGGGATTGCTAAAGTTAGGTATGGCTCCTGAGTCATTGTTGTAGTAGCGCAACTGCAGCAGGCGCACCGTCCAGCAGCAGCTATCATATTCGACACCGAACATATCTTCCACGCTGATATCGTCTTCTAGAGAGTAGTTCATAGACGCGAATACGCTCCAGTTATTATCCAGAGGCAGGTAACTGGAGACGCTGACCTCATTGGTCAGCTGCTGGTCGCTGAATGCGGGCGCAAGGCGGCGGTAAGAATAGCCAATATTAAACATGCTGCCGTTAGCAGGCTTGTAGCTGCCCTCGAAGAAACCTGAGTTCAAATTATCTTCCTCCGGGTCCCAGACTAGGCTTGTGCGCAGGGCCAGCTGGCTCGTAGGTGTGATCATCAATTCTCCGGCAATTTTCGATGTTGACTCCTCTCGGGGAACCCCATTGAAGTTTTGCCGCACCTTGCGGTCGTCGAAATAATAGATCTGACCAACGCTGGCTGTGAGTAAATTGCGACCGGACTCATCGTCAATCAACCGGCTGGTCAAACCTACGGAGAGCTGGTTCGCATCATCCAGCCGGTCATGCCCAGCAAAGCGTGTTTCTCTAAATAGTTGGTAGTAGGTAAATGTTAGTTCAGCTGTGTCGAAAATCGGCTGGTCTGCCTGGTTTTCGTATTTGCTGTAGAGATAGTAAACACGAGGTTCTAATGTCTGCAAAATACTTTTTCCAGCAAAATGTGTCTGGCGGTCGAAAATCAAGCCGACATCCAGATTAGCCAATGGCGCGCCGGCCGATGGACTGTTGTCTGTAAAAAGCGTCGTGTCACTTAACTCGTAGTTCACTTGCCGGTATTTTAGTGTTGGCTTGATGTGTCCAAAGGACCACAGCATGGGATAGCTAAGTCCTGCCTCGCCATAAACGCGCTGTCCCGTCACAACGTCTCGCTGGGCATCGAAATTGGAATACTGTGCGAGGAGTATGGGTGCAACCGTAAACGGAGTGCCGCGGCCTCGGTATACGCTAGTCAACTGCGGCATCACCTCATAGCCCTTGTTAATGTCATCTGCCAGTGACTGGAACTGTTCCGTTCGCAGGCTGGTCAGCCAGTTGTCGCCCAGATAGTCTAGAGAGGCCATCTGCAGCAGACTGGTCTTGCGCTGGGCGTCGATGCTGCTCGTTTCTAGGTCCTTCATATAATCGACATCGCTGGCTTTGCTGTAATCCACCCGCGACAACCAGCGTTCCTGAAATAGGCCGTTTTGCTTCACTGAGCTTAGCCAACGGTCACTGCTGCCCTGACCTGATGTCTGGCTGCTGTATTTTTTATCATTATCTATGTAAGCTCCGCTGACGATCCATTGGCCGAAAAGTGGGTTCAGGTAGCGTAACTGTAGCTCGTTATTCAGGCCGCGCTCTTCGATATAGCGGGGCGCGTAAACGGCATCATAGTTAGGAGCTAGATTGATATAGACGGGTGCTCTGATATCCAGCCCTCCGCTGCTGTCATTGCCAAAATCAGGCCACAAAAGGCCTGTGCGGCGTCGATCATCAAGCGGTAGACGCAGCCACGGGCTGTAAAAAACCGGCACTCCCTTCACCTCAATTTTGGCGTGATGAACCGTGGCCAAACCCTCCTCGAGGTTAAGCTCCATACTTTTTGCAAGCACAATCCAATCATTTTCGCCTGGCGGGCAATACGTCAGAGTGCCGTTATGGACGTGGATTAAACCAGCTGAGTCGCGCTCAAGGATATCTGCGGAGCCGCGCATGTGCTCACGATGAAACACGAACTGGCTTCCGCGCACGATAGCTTCACCCGTTTTGGAATAGATTTCGGCACTATTACCGAGCAGTAACAGATTGGGCTCGCGAAGGGTGATGTTGCCGGTGAGGATAGAGGATTCTTCTACTCGATTAATTAACACCTCATCGCTGCGCATACGACGATAGCCTTGCACCGCGTTCGCTTCACCGGTCATGATGATTTCATCGCCCTGCACCCGTGTGCTGTCAGCCCGGGCACGGATATTTTCTTGTTCTAATGGCGCACTGGTGTTTTCCTGCGCAAGGGGATCTATATAAGTTCCTCTGCAATTGAGACACTGGCGATCCTGTAAAGATTCTGGCACCGCTTCCAAAGGTACCCAGTCCAGTGCGAAGGGCAAAGTCTCGATGGTGGACTCTGCGGTCAAGGAACAGCCCTCTGCTTTGCCATTTTCATTGGCGGCACAGTCCCCCATGTTGTTATCCTGTGCTGGGGCCGCATGCGAAAGGCTGGGGTCCAGCGCCATAGCTGCCAGGCACGCAATGGCAAAAGCGAGACAACGATAGAGATTAGCGCAGACAGGTGTCATTAGGGTCAGGGTATATTGGCAGGTTAAATGAAGAGTCTAAAGCATCCCCTCTGTGTTGTCCGTCAAATTTTTAAGTAGGAGAGAATTGTGACACCGCGCCGAGTACCTGAAGCACTTTTACCGTGGGCTATGTCTGTTTTGGGGGTCCCTGTTGGCGACCCTTTGCCTCACCTGGCCGTGGTGGCTGGGGATGCAAGCAATCGGCGTTATTTTCGTTTTGAGGTCGCTTCGCAGAGCTATGTGCTGGCAGAGTCTCCCCCTTCTACCGAGAAAAACGAAGCTTTTTTGCGGGTGGACGCTTTATTGGATAGGGCGGCAGTAAAAGTTCCTACTGTTCTAGGCGCGGACCTAGATCGTGGGTTTCTGCTGTTGGAAGACCTTGGTGATCAATTGTTATGGCCTGCACTGAACACGGTTTCGGTAGACAACTATTACACCCTAGCATTCGACGTGTTGGCAAAAATGGCGGCAGTAAATACCGACAATACCGGCCTAGCCCCCTATGACCGTACCCTGTTGGGCGAAGAATTGAGCCGTTTCCAGCAATGGTTTGTACACGAACTCTTAGGATATACGCCAAATCCGTCGGAGCAGGCCCTGCTGGACACGGTTTTTGAGCGATTGATCAGCAGCGCCCTAGAACAACCGCCCGTGATGGTGCATCGGGATTTTCACAGTCGTAATCTGATGCTGATAGGTTCTGATGGTTTAGCCGTGATCGATTTCCAGGATGCCGTCGTGGGACCTATTACCTATGATCTTGTATCACTGTTGCGTGATTGTTATATCGAATGGCCAATCGAGAGAGTGCAAGCTTGGGTGCGCAACTATCGCGATCGTTTGTGTTCGCAGGGATTATTGACCGATACAGATGAAACGCTTTTCCTGCGCTGGTTCGATTGGATGGGACTACAGCGACATATCAAAGTATTGGGCACCTTTTCTCGTCTTTATCTTCGTGATGGAAAGTCCGCCTACCTTGATGATCTCCCGCTGGTGGTTCAATACGTGCTCCAAATAGCCGATCAGTATGCCGAGGAAGAGCCTATCTTCGCGGACTTCAGTGCTTGGTTTTCACAGCGCCTCTCACCTCTGATTATGACGCAGAGCTGGAGTAAAAATCGGTGAAGGCTATGATATTGGCAGCAGGTGTCGGCGAACGTATGCGGCCGCTGACCGATCACACTCCCAAGCCACTGTTGCGGGTGTCGGATACCCCCCTGATCGAATACCACATCCGGCGATTGGCGTCGGCTGGCATCAGCGAAATTGTGATTAATGTTGCCCACCTTGGGGAGCAAATAATGGACTACTGCAGTGACGGCAGCAGGTGGGGCGTCACTATCATGTACTCGCCTGAGGAATCACCATTGGAAACAGCAGGCGGTATTTTTAACGCACTGCCGCTGCTGGGCAACATGCCCTTTTTAGTTGTAAACGGTGATGTATGGATCGACTACCCTTTTGAAAGGCTGGCGCAATATCGCCTGCGACTCGAGGAGGTGGCTCATCTGGTCATGGTAGAAAACCCCCCTCAACATACCTTTGGTGATTTTCAGCTAGACGACGAGGGCTGGGTCAGGTCGTTGGAACCTGGCGCGCATGGTTGGACCTATGCGGGGCTGGGTCTTTACACGGCGACGTTTTTCTCCGCAATGTCTGAGGGTAAAATGCCTCTTCGACCCTTGCTAGATGCCGCAATAAGGACGGGACAATTGGGTGGAGAGAGGTATGCCGGGCAGTGGCAGGATGTGGGCACTCCTGATCGGTTGCAGGAACTTAATGACATGGTGAAAGCGCTCACCTAGACATTACCTTATACCCGTGTTGCACAACCCTGCTGATATCTGTGTGTATCGTTATCGTTTAGTCGTTAGAATATGAACCTGAAACGAGACTGGAGACCAAAATGGCCGATTACAAGATAGCACCTTCTATTCTTTCTGCTGATTTCGCCCGTCTGGGAGAAGAGGTTGACGCAGTGCTTGATGCAGGAGCGGACATTGTGCATTTTGATGTCATGGACAATCACTATGTGCCAAATCTCACGATCGGACCGATGGTCTGCACTGCTCTGCGTAAGTATGGCATCACCGCGGATATTGATGTGCATTTGATGGTGAGCCCCGTTGATCAGTTAATCCGGGACTTTGCTGAGGCGGGTGCCAGCTACATCACTTTTCACCCGGATGCATCGACGCATGTCGATCGCTCACTACAGCTTATTCGCGATGCAGGGTGTAAGTCAGGGCTGGTCTTCAATCCGCATCTGGGCTTAGATGTTTTGCGTTATGTGTTGGATAAGGTCGATATGGTGCTGCTGATGTCGGTCAATCCTGGTTTTGGCGGTCAATCGTTTATTCCTTCGACGCTGTGTAAGCTGCGTGAAGCACGCGACATGGTCGATGCGTCCGGCTTCGATATTCGCGTAGAGGTTGACGGTGGTGTCACGCCGGGAAACATTGCTGAAATTGCGGCAGCAGGGGCGGATACCTTTGTGGCTGGCTCTGCGATTTTTGGTCAGCCTGACTATGCAAATGTGATTGAGCAGATGCGCGCGGAGTTGTGCAAGGTCTCCGGTTAGTATTCATGTGTTTTCGAATGACATTGGGGCCTGGGTGGGAATGTGTTCTCTTTTTAAGCGAACACGCTATTGGGATGCGGTCGCTTCTTGCGGTCCTCTGCGCAGTTCCTTGCATTGCCGAAGCTGCACAAAGTCCGCTAAAATCGAGCTTTCTTTACAAATTGCCCCGTTCAGACCGTTTGCCAACGGCAAACCTATAGGTACAATGGCCGACGTATTATCTTGGAGAGCGCTGTGAAAACGGCAACGCGGAAAAATATCGGCTTGCTGTCGATGTGTGAGGTCACCTGCTGGCGATGGTAGCCAAGGTTTTTTTACGGCCTGATTACGCGCCTTCATCCTCCGAGGACACCCCATGAAACAGCAGGACTTTGCTGCCCTTGCAGCTCAAGATTACAATCGAATTCCTGTCAGCCGTGAAGCGCTGGCCGACCTTGAAACGCCACTCAGTGCCTACCGTAAGCTCGCGGAAGGCCCTTATTCTTACTTTTTTGAGTCTGTGCAGGGTGGCGAAAAATGGGGCCGTTACTCCATTATAGGGTTACCGTGCCGAACGGTATTAAAGGTTTTCGGCTATCGCATTGAAGTCTGGATAGACGGGATCCTAAGCGAAACAGAAGAAGTGGAGGACCCCTTGGCTTTTGCGGAGGCTTTCCAGCAGCGTTATCGCACCGCTCCGCGTAGGGACCTTCCTGTCTTTCATGGCGGATTAGTGGGATATTTCGGCTACGATACAGTGCGCTATGTTGAGCCGCGCCTAAAGGCCGGAATACCACCGGACCGTTTGGGAACGCCAGATATTTTATTGATGGTGTCTGAGGAAGTGCTGGTATTTGATAATCTCGCGGGCACGATCCGTCTGATCGTCAATGCGGACCCTTCGACTGATCATGCGCTGGAAAAGGCGCAGGAACGTCTGTCAGTTCTGGTGGCACGCTTGCGCGAGCCTATGCGTCCCCTGCCAGAAGTGGTGTTAGAAGCTGCGGATAGCTCAGCTCTAGAGCAGCAGGCCGAGTCTGACTTCACCCAGGCGACCTACGAAACTAGTGTTGAGAAGGTCAAGGAATACGTATTGGCCGGCGACGTCATGCAGGTGGTGCCCTCACAGCGCATGAGTATTCCTTTTAGCGCCCCGCCGTTGAACCTCTACCGGGCCCTGCGCAATCTCAACCCGTCGCCGTACATGTATTATCTGGACATGGAGGACTTCCACATTGTGGGTTCCTCGCCGGAAATTCTGGCCCGACTGGAAAAAGGTGTGGTGACGGTCCGCCCTATCGCAGGCACGCGCCGGCGCGGCCATACGGAGGATGAAGACGAGTCTATGGAGGCTGAATTATTGGCTGACCCGAAGGAGATCGCCGAGCATTTAATGCTGATTGATCTTGGGCGTAATGACGTGGGAAGAATTGCGGAGACGGGTTCGGTAGAGTTGACGGATAAAATGGTGGTGGAGCGCTACTCCCATGTCATGCATATTGTGTCGAACGTTCGCGCCAAGCTAAAGTCCGGTAAGTCTGCCTTCGACGTGCTGCGCGCTACACTTCCAGCAGGCACTCTGAGTGGGGCACCTAAAATCCGTGCGATGGAAATTATCGATGAACTGGAGCCGGTCAAGCGCGGGGTCTACGGCGGTGCGGTGGGTTATATTTCCTGGGCGGGTGATATGGATACTGCAATCGCTATTCGCACAGCCGTGATTAAAGATGGCAAACTGTATGTGCAGGCGGGCGGGGGTGTGGTTGCCGACTCCGTTCCGGTAATGGAATGGAAGGAGACTCATGACAAGGCCCGCGCGATGTTTCGTGCAGCGTCTATGGTGCTAGCGGGGGAGAGTGAACATGCTGTTAATGATTGATAACTATGATTCCTTCACTTACAACGTGGTGCAGTATCTAGGCGAGCTTGGCGCGGAGGTGCGGGTGGTAAGAAACGATGAGATTACGGTAGACGATATCGCATTACTGGCACCCGAAAAAATTGTTATTTCTCCCGGACCGTGCACGCCAAACGAAGCGGGTATTTCTATGGATGTCATTCGCCGTTACGCCGGGGTGTTGCCTCTGCTGGGTATTTGTTTAGGCCATCAGAGCATTGGGCAAGTCTTCGGGGGTAAAGTGGTGCGTGCGCGCAAGGTAATGCACGGAAAGACTTCACCGATACACCATCACGGCGACGGTGTATTTCGAGGTCTCAGTCAACCGTTTGAGGCAACGCGCTATCACAGCCTGATAGTAGAGCGGGAGAGCTTGCCAGATTGCTTGGAAATTACCGCTTGGACCGAGACCGAATCAGGTGAACTCGACGAAATTATGGGGTTACGTCATCGAGAGTTGGCCGTTGAAGGCGTGCAGTTTCATCCGGAATCGATACTCACAGCGCACGGACATGATTTGTTGCGCAATTTTCTGCAGCAGTAGGAGATTTAAGAATGGATATTCAACAGGCCTTGGCCAGAGTAGTGGAGGGGGATAGCCTCCACCGCGAGGAAATGCAGACCGTGATGCGACAGATAATGGCTGGAGACGCCACTGATGCGCAGGTAGGCGGGCTGCTTGTTGCTCTGCGTATGAAGGGGGAGACAGCGGAAGAGGTTGCAGGCGCTGCTCAGGTAATGCGTGATCTTGCCACACCGGTCATCGTAAGCGACCCCCATTTGGTCGATCTTGTGGGGACGGGGGGTGACGGTGCTAATTTATTTAACGTTTCAACGGGCGCAAGTTTTGTTGCCGCTGCTGCTGGAGCGAAAGTTGCCAAGCATGGCAACCGCTCAGTCTCTAGTACCAGTGGTAGCTCTGATGTGTTGGAGAAGCTGGGGATGCCTCTGGACCTTGACCCCAATCAGATAGCGCGCGTAATTACAGACGTCGGGGTAGGGTTTATGTTTGCCCCGGCGCACCACTCCGCCATGCGTCACGCTATTGGCCCGCGTAAAGAGTTAGGCATACGCACAGTGTTCAACATCTTGGGACCGTTGACCAACCCTGCGGGTGTGAAGCGACAGCTCATCGGCGTATTCGCTGCAGATTTGTGTCAGCCCATGGCAGAAGTGCTCAAATTGCTTGGGTCGGAACACGCAATGATCGTGCACTCGGATGATGGTTTGGATGAGATTTCAATTGCCGCCGGCACGTCCGTAACGGAATTGTGTAATGGTAATATCGAGACTTACCATGTCAGTCCGCAGGATTTTTCAATGCCAGTGCAGAGTCTGGACGGTTTGTCTGTCAATAGTGCAGAGGCCTCTGCGAAACTCATTCGTAGTGCCTTATCGGGCGCCAATGACGATGTATCGCAAAAGGCTGGCGCTATGCTCGCTCTCAATGCAGGAGCGACCATCTACATCAGCGGTATTGCCGCTACCTTGGCGGACGGTGTTGCAATGGCTGAAGACGCGCTGGCCAGCGGGTTGGCGGCAGAAAAACTCAACCAGTTTATTGATTTCACGCAATTGATGCGTGGGCATGGTTGATGTGATGGTCAAGAGTGCGCCCACTATTTTGCGTAAAATTCTTGAGCGCAAGGCTGAAGAAGTGGCCGAACGTAAATCAAAGCATTCCCTCGCCAGCCTAGAGGGGCGTATTCAAGAGCAGACTGCGCCGCGTGGATTTTCTGTGGCTTTACAGCAACGAGTAGCCGCGGGTGATCCCGCTGTTATCGCTGAAGTAAAGAAAGCCTCGCCCAGCAAAGGCGTCATCCGCGAGGACTTTGAGCCCTTACAGATCGCCAGCAGTTATCGCAAGGGTGGCGCTTGCTGCCTTTCAGTGCTTACTGATAGGGACTTTTTCCAAGGTAGCGAAGCGTATCTCGAGCAGGCGCGATCAGCCTGCGATTTACCCGTACTGCGCAAGGACTTCACCGTGGACCCCTATCAGGTGGTGGAGGCCCGAGCCATTGGTGCTGATGCGGTGTTGTTGATAGTGGCTGCACTGGCGGATGAGCAAATGCGCGAATTGGCGCAGGCTGCCGTTGAAATGGGGCTGGATATATTGGTAGAGGTGCATGATCGCGCCGAGCTAGAGCGAGCCCTTGAGCTGGCAACACCACTGATCGGCATTAATAACCGCGATTTGCACAGCTTTGAAACGCGACTGGAAACAACCCTTGATCTGTTGCCGCATATTCCTACTGATAGATTGATCATAACCGAGAGCGGTATCCACACGACAGCGGATGTGGCGCTGATGCGCGAAGCCGGTGTGCAGTCTTTTCTTGTGGGAGAGGCGTTTATGCGGGCCGAAGATCCAGGTCAGGAACTGCGCGAGATGTTTTTTTGAGCGCGTCGGGCTTATGGGAATAGCATTTTCCTCTGGCGGAGGGCATCGACCCTCTGTTTTTAGAGTTTTGAAAACAGGCCCTGTCATTTCAATGAGGGCATATAAGTAAAACCCGCCTTGTTATGCTAAGCTTTTTCGCGTTTTTGACACAAGAAGATATGTTCAATGAAAGCGACAGTGAAGTGGACCGACGGTGCCATGTTCGTTGGTGAGTCAGGCAGTGGACATACCGTTGTAATGGATGGGCCGGAAGACCTTGGCGGTCGAAATCTTGCAGCTCGCCCAATGGAAATGCTGCTTCTGGGAACTGGAGGTTGCTCGATCTATGATGTGTTGGCCATGCTGAAGAAATCCCGTCAGCAGGTAGTTGATTGCCGCGTGGAATTGGACGCGCAGCGGGCTGATGCGGTGCCCGCGGTCTTTACGCAGATTAACATGCATTTTGTCGTTACCGGAGTGGGTCTTAAGGAGAGTCACGTAAAACGGGCTATAGAGCTTTCTGCCGAAAAATACTGTTCTGCATCTATTATGTTGGGTGCCGCTGGCGTGGAAATCACCCACAGCTACGAGATCGTAGAGTGCGCTGCGCGAAGATAGGCTATCAGCAGAGCAGGCTGTTAAATTCGGTAGCTTGTCTGGGTCATCAGTAACGATAGCGCAGTCATCGCCCCTTTCACTGGTCGGGGGAAATCTATGCCACCGGCTTCCAACGCATTATCACCATGGCGTTGTTCATCTTCCAGCATCTGCTGCAGGATTAATGAGGATTTTCGATCTTCATCGGGTAATTGTTTGAGGTGGTCGCGCAGATGGGCGCAGACTTGCTCTTCCGTTGCGGCGACGAACCCTAGGCTCACTTTATCGCCGATCGCACCGGCGATTGCGCCGAGCGCGAAGGACACGCCGTACCATGCTGGATTCAGATAACTGCCGCGGCTACCCAGCTCGCGCAAGCGCTCTTCACACCACACTAGATGATCGACCTCTTCCCGCGCGGCTTGCTGCATCTCACTACGTACTGAGGGTAACTTGGCGGTCAGTGCCTGCCCCTGATACAGGGCCTGAGCGCAGACCTCACCGGTATGGTTGACCCGCATCAATCCCGCCACGTGCTTGCGTGCTGGCTCTGAAAGTTCTGATTCTAGGTGACCTTGCGACGGTGATGGTCGGCCGGCGTGGTTGCCACGACTGGTAATTGTTCTCATCACCGAATCCGCTTCGCCGATGAGTTTGTCTAGTAAGGAGAGACGTCGTGCTTGCATGATGGGTTTCTGTTTGGTTATTTAACTTAACTATTATAGCGTGCTATGGCGCGCCAACCAATGTCTTTGCGCAGCGTCATGCCGTCCCAGCTAATGTGCCTCACCGCTGCATAACAAGAGCGTTGTGCGGTGGCAATATCCACACCCAGTGACGTGACACACAGGACGCGGCCGCCACTGGTAACAACACCTCGCTCACTGTGCGCGGTGCCGGCATGAAACACTTTAATGTCATCGCTGTGCACGGTGTCGAGTCCATTGATAAGAGCTCCGTGAGTATAGTCCGACGGATAGCCGGCGGCGGCAAGGACGACGCCTATGGCACAGCGCTCATCCCACTGGGCGTCTGTTTGTTCCAGAGTACCGTCCAGAGCGCTGTCACATAATGTCACCAGGTCGGACTGCAAGCGCATCATGATGGGCTGAGTTTCAGGGTCGCCAAAGCGGCAGTTGTACTCGATGACCCGGGGGTTACCGTCGGCATCAATCATCAAGCCCGCATACAGGAATCCGGTGTAGTCATTGCCTTCTTCAGCCATGCCCGCAACCGTGGGTAAAATCACCTGATCCATGATCCGCTGATGCACCACTGCGTCCACCACCGGTGCGGGTGAGTAGGCACCCATGCCCCCCGTATTGGGGCCTGTGTCACCTTCGCCGATGCGTTTATGATCCTGACTGGTGGCCATGGGTAATACATGGCTACCGTCGACAAGGACAATAAAGCTGGCCTCTTCGCCGGGTAGGAATTCCTCGATCACCACACGACAGCCCGCCTCGCCAAACGCGTTGCCTGAAAGCATGTCGGTCACCGCTTCCTCTGCCTGTGCCAGCGTTTCCGCGACAATGACTCCCTTGCCTGCTGCCAGACCGTCTGCTTTTACGACAATCGGGGCGCCCTGCTCTCGTAGGTAGGCCAGGGCCGGCTCCAGTTCTGTGAAGTTGCCGTATGAGCCAGAAGGAATGTTGTGCCGTGCTAGGAAGTCCTTGGTAAATGCCTTGGAGCCTTCCAGTTGGGCTGCGGCTTTCCTTGGACCGAAGCAGCGCAGGTTGCGCGCTTGGAAGTAGTCTACGATACCTTCAACCAGGGGTGTCTCAGGTCCTACGATCGTCAGACTGACATTGTTGCTCTCGGCAAAATCGGCGAGTGCGGTGAAATCCATAATGCCGATGGCGACGTTTTCAAGCCCCGCTTCTTTGTCTGTACCCGCATTGCCGGGAGCGACATAGACTGTCTCTACGCCTGCTGATTGAGCCGCTTTCCACGCCAGAGCGTGCTCTCGACCACCGCTGCCTATGACAAGAATATTCATGCTAGTGCCCTAGTGCCTAAAATGACGCATTCCGGTAAATACCATTGTCATACCGTGTTCATCGGCGGCGGCAATCACCTCATCATCACGAATAGAACCACCCGGCTGTATGATGGCGGCAATGCCTGCCTGCCCGGCGTTGTCGATACCGTCACGGAAGGGGAAGAATGCGTCGGAGGCCATTACTGAGCCTTGCACAGACAATCCAGCATGCTCGGCCTTGATGGCCGCAATGCGGGCAGAGTTAATGCGGCTCATTTGTCCGGCACCGACGCCAATGGTCTGGCCGTTGGAGGCATAGACAATGGCGTTGGATTTGACGAACTTGGCGACTATCCAAGCAAACATTAAGTCCTGTAACTGTTGCTCGGTCGGTTGTAGCTTAGTAACGACGCACAGAGCATCCCGGGTAATCATTCCCAAGTCACGATCCTGTATCAGCAGGCCACCATTGACGCGCTTATAGTCAAGAGCGGGAACGGATGAGGACCATGCACCGCAGGCCAGTAGGCGCACGTTTTTCTTGTTCGCCACCAATGTTGCCGCTTCTGCGCTAACGCTTGGTGCAATAATCACTTCTACGAACTGCCGCTCCACGATGCTTGCCGCTGTCTGTGCGTCCAGCTCACGGTTGAAGGCGATGATGCCGCCAAAGGCTGATTCCGTATCTGTAGCGAAGGCCAGGTCATAGGCTTCATTGATGTTTGCAGCAATCGCCACACCGCAGGGGTTGGCGTGTTTGACGATCACGCAAGCAGGCTGATGGAAATTTTTGACGCACTCCAACGCGGCGTCGGTGTCAGCCACATTGTTGTAGGAGAGTTCTTTGCCCTGAATTTGGCGTGCGGTAGCAATGCCCGCTTCAGCGGGATTTGCTTCAACGTAAAAGGCAGCCTGCTGGTGCGGGTTTTCGCCATACCGCATTTCCTGCACTTTGTGAAATTGAGCGTTGAAGGTGCGCGGGAATTTTTGCGAGCCCTCTGGCACCAGCGTTCCAAGGTGATTGGCGATTGCCCCATCGTAAGCCGCGGTGTGTTCGTAGGCCTTGATTGCCAGATTAAAACGGCTCTGCAGGCTAGTGCTGCCGTCGTTGGACTGCATCTCACTGAGAATTTCGCCGTAATCGGAGGCGTTCACCACGATGCTGACAAACGGGTGATTCTTGGCCGCTGCGCGCACCATAGTGGGCCCACCGATGTCGATATTTTCGATGGCGTCTTCCACGGTGCAGTCAGGGTTGGCAACCGTTGCAGCAAATGGGTAGAGGTTCACTACAACCATGTCGATGGGATCAATGCCATGCGTAGCCATCACGTCGTCATCCTGTCCCCGACGACCTAAAATGCCGCCGTGTACTTTCGGGTGGAGCGTTTTGACTCGTCCATCCATCATTTCGGGGAAACCCGTGTAGTCTGCGACTTCAGTCACATCCAGTCCCAGCTCCCGCAGCAGGCGATAGGTGCCACCTGTTGATAGCAGCTCAACACCATGCCCGCGCAGGGCGCTCGCAAATTCTCCAATACCTGATTTGTCGGAAACGCTGATCAAGGCGCGTTTGACTTTGATGAAATCACTCATGTGTATACCGCTTCCTTAGTCTTTGTCATTAATCAGCTTGTACTGCTTGAGTTTTTTCCGCAGTGTGCCTCGGTTCAGGCCCAACATCAGCGAAGCCTTCGTCTGATTATTACGGGTATACACCATGATTTCTGCCAGCAGCGGAGCTTCGACTTCCGCCAACACCATCTGATAAACATCAGTGGAAAGTTGGCCATCCAATTCCGTTAGATATTTTCGTACCGATGCGGTCACTGCGTCGCGTAGGTTGCTGACTTGCAGTGCCAAAGGATCGTTGTCATTGGCGGCGGTCAATGTGTTTGCTACTGGAACGGATAAATGTTCAGCCCTTGTCATGCTGCAATTTCCTTGTTGAGTGCGAATCCCGACAGTTGCTGGATGTAATATAGCTGTTCTTCGGGGGCTGTCAGTCGATTAAATTCCCTGTGTTGTTCGCGCATGTCGCAGTCGGCGTTCAAATACCAACCAACATGTTTACGAGCGATACGTACGCCCATAAAGTCACCGTAAAACTGGTGCAGTTGCACAACGTGGCGATGAAGAATCGCCAGTTGTTGGGTGTCGGAAGGCGGCGCAGGTATAGACCCAGTGTCTAAATAGGTGGCTATCTGGCCGCAAAGCCACGGCCGACCTTGCGCAGCCCGACCAATCATGACGCCGGCAGCACCCGTATGCGCAACAACCTTGGCCGCCATCTGTGGCGAGTCAATGTCGCCATTGGCAAACACGGGAATATTGATCGCGGCGACAATGGCAGCAATGGTGTCGTACTCTGCGCGTCCCGTGAAGGCGCAGGCGCGGGTTCGACCATGCACCGCCAATGCTGCGATGCCAGCATCTTCCGCAATGCGAGCGATGGACACGCCATTTCTAGCGCCGGGCGCAGAGCCGGTGCGAATCTTTAGGGTAACGGGCACCTCTACGGCATCAATGACCGCGAGTAAAATAGATTTCACCCGTGATTCATCAGCCAGCAGAGCCGACCCCGCCGCTTTACGGCACACTTTTTTAGCTGGGCAGCCCATATTGATATCAATGATCTGCGCGCCATGCTGCACGTTATAGCGAGCGGCCGCCGCCATCTGAAGTGGCTCGCTGCCGGCGATCTGTATTGAGCGGGGAGCGATTTCGGAGTCGTGTTGGCTTCGCCATTGGGTCTTGGGTGACTTGCGCAACCGAGGATTAGAGCTGATCATTTCCGATACCACCAGACCCGCACCGAACTCCGAACACAAGCGCCGAAATGGCAAATCCGTAACGCCCGCCATGGGTGCTAGCGCGACGCTATTGGGCAATCTGTATGATCCAATCTCTATCATAGGTTGGTGTTTAAAAGTGGGCGTCAAAAATGATTGGACATGATACTCGGTAGGTGTATCGCGGGGAAGAAATTACGCACAAAAAAGCAGCGACTTTAACTTTTGGTTTAACCGATTGGCGCGTGGGCGCGCAGTCTTCCTTGCAGACAGACCCAGCCATCCTGTTCGTCAACAACATGCAATTGAAGCCTGCTGGCATAGTGCGCACGCAAGGCGGCGGCTTGGTTTTGTAATAGACCGGACAGCATAAGTGTGCCGTCGGGTTGAAGAAAATTCAGCAGTGTGTCAGACAGGTCGATCAGAGGGCCTGCAAGAATGTTGGCAACGACGACCTCAGCTCGCTGTTCCCAGAGGGTGTGGTCAACGTCGCTTGGAAATGCCACCGAAAGATTTTTTACTGCAATGCTATTGCGCCCTGCATTATTTCGGCAGGCAACCAAAGCCTGTGGATCGTTATCGACTCCAAGCGCCAGAGCGGCGCCTAATTTCAGAGCAGCCACCGCAAGAATGCCAGATCCACAACCGTAATCCACGACGGTTTTCCCTGTCAGCGGCATGCTGTCCAACTGCCGCAGACACATGGCTGTAGTGGGGTGGGTTCCGGTGCCAAAAGCTAGACCCGGATCCAGTAACAGGTTTACGGCATTCGAATTAGGCGGCTCAAGCCAGCTGGGGCATACCCAAAGACGCTTTCCAAATTGCATAGGGCGGTAGTGTTGCATCCACTCGCGCTCCCAGTCTTTGTCCTCCAAGATTTCTACTCGCGGGCTAGTCCCTTGCAGCAATCGGTCAGGAAGTGCCTCCAATGTCTGGTCCATCTTTGTGTCCGCGGGATAGAGTGCGGTAAGGCGCGTCTGGTTCCACAGAGGCGTTTCCCCCACGCCGGGTTCTAGCAGCGGCTGATCGCCATTGTCTTCCAGTGTGACCGCGACTGCACCTGACGCTATGAGTAGTTCTTCTAGTACAACGACATCCGCCCGTGCAATGTCCAGCCGCAGTTGCAGCCAAGTCAAAACGAGACTCCGAAGTGCGCGAAAGCGGGGCGTTGAGCGAGTATTACCATTTGACGGCTAAGAAGGAGATGGAAACTGCACAATCTACTGCGCTAGCTTTCTTTCAAGGTAGTGAATACTTACTCCACCAGCCTTGAATGCTTCGTCACGCACTAAGTCTCTGTGTAGTGGCGTATTGGTGCGAATACCCTCCACCACCAGCTCATCTAACGCTACGCGCATTCTGGCCAGCGCAATGTCTCGGTTTTCACCATAGGAAATTATCTTGGCAATCAAAGAGTCATAATAAGGCGGTATGGTATAGCCATCATAAAGGTGCGAGTCCACCCTGACGCCGGGCCCGCCGGGTGCATGAAACGTTGTCACCATGCCTGGGCATGGCATGAAGGTCTTCGAGTCTTCTGCGTTGATACGACATTCAAAAGCATGTCCTCGAAATTGAACCTCGCTCTGCTTGAGTGACAGCGGAAGGCCACTGGCGATGCGCAGTTGTTCCTGAACGATATCCACCCCAGTGATCATTTCGGTAACAGGATGCTCAACCTGAACCCGTGTGTTCATTTCTATAAAGTAGAAGCCCCCCTCCTCATACAGAAATTCAAACGTGCCGGCACCGCGGTAGCCGATATCAATACAGGCTTTAATACACGACTGAGCCACGGCATCACGCGCCTCCTGCGGGATTGCCGGCGCAGGCGCTTCCTCTATCACCTTCTGGTGCCGACGCTGCAAGGAGCAGTCTCGGTCGCCCAAATGAATGGCGTTACCTTGGCCATCGGCCAGTATTTGAATCTCCACGTGGCGAGGTGTTTGCAAAAACTTTTCTAGGTAGACGACATCTGAACCAAATGCCGCCGCCGCCTCTGCTTGAGTGAGCTGTATCGAACTGAGCAGCGCCTCTGCACTGTGCACAACACGCATTCCGCGGCCGCCACCGCCGGCGGCTGCCTTGATTATAACCGGGTAGCCTATGCGCTGCGCAACCTCAAGACTGTGCGCAGTGTCTTCGGTAAGTGGCCCATCAGAGCCCGGTACGGTGGGAACCCCTGCCAGTTTCATCGCCTGAATGGCGGAAACTTTGTCTCCCATGAGTCGTATTGTGTCAGCCTTAGGGCCAATAAAGGTGAAACCGCTTTTCTCCACTTGATCAGCAAAGTCGGCGTTTTCTGCCAGAAATCCGTATCCAGGGTGAATAGCGGTTGCCCGCGTGACCTCCGCAGCACTAATAATGGCGGGCACATTGAGGTAGCTCTCGGCAGACGATGCGGGGCCGATGCAGACCGCTTCGTCTGCTAGCAGCACATGCTTGAGCTCTCGGTCCGCCTTTGAATGGACGGCAACTGTCGGTATCTCCAGTTCCTTGCAGGCGCGCAGGATGCGCAGCGCTATCTCACCACGATTGGCGATGAGTACTTTTTCCAATAAAGGCATGCTTTGTTCCTTTGCTTGTCGCCGGCCGAGCTGGATTTACACGATGCAGAACAGAGGCTGGTCGAATTCAACAGGTTCACCACTTTCAACCAGAATAGCCTCCACGGTACCTGCTTTATCCGCCTCGATCTGGTTCATCATTTTCATGGCTTCGACAATGCAAACAATGTCGCCAACCTTTACTGACTGGCCCACTTCTACAAAGGATGCTGAGGTGGGTGAAGGTGAGCGGTAAAAGGTGCCTACCATCGGTGATGTGAGCATATGGCCGGCACTGATGGCAGCAGGTTCGGATGCTGCTGGCGCTGCGGGTGCCTGCGGAGCTGGCGCTGGGGCAGCATAAACGGGCGGCGCATAGGCTGGAGCGGCTTGTGCTGCCATTGCCATGGCTTTGGCGCCGTTGCGGCTGATCCGCACTGACTCCTCGCCCTCTTTGATTTCGATCTCGTCGATGTTGGACTCTTCCAGCAATTCGATCAGTTTTTTTACTTTGCGAATGTCCATA
>CAJXWP010000044.1 GCA_913062625.1 uncultured Haliea sp.
ATGCAGAGGTCGTCTTTACCGGTTCTGGTGATAACCAGTTCGATTGGCAAGTGTACGTGAAAGGTCAGAACTTGTTGAACGAAGATATCCGCAACAGTACTTCGTACCTTAAAGATGAGGCGCCTCAGATTGGTCTTAACGTCATCTTCGGTGTGCGGGCTTTTTTCTAACCTTCTTTTGCAGGGCGCCAGAAAATTTTTTTACCAGGTAACCATGAACACTAGCAGCAAGAGAGTGCTAGGATGAAACTGTTCATTAACCTCAGGATAAGAAATGCAATCTGGCGCCTATCTCTCGCTCGCAATATACTTTATCGCCATGTTTTCTATTGGCATTTACTCTTACTTTGCAACAAAAGGGGATGTGACTGGCTTCATGCTGGGTGGGCGTAATTTAAGCCCAGCGGTGACCGCACTATCAGCGGGAGCGTCAGACATGAGCGGTTGGATGTTACTGGGTTTACCCGGAGCAATGTATGTTTCAGGGCTCAGTAGTGCATGGATAGCATTGGGGCTGACGCTTGGCGCCTACCTCAATTATTTACTGGTTGCGCCAAGGCTACGGGTGTTTACCGAGCTCCTCGACGATGCCGTTACGATTCCAGAATATTTCGAGCGCCGGTTTGATGACAGAGGGCATCTGATTAGGATACTAAGCTCTGTTGTTATCATTATTTTTTTCGCCATATATACGACCTCGGGCGTCGTCGCTGGCGGAAAATTATTCGAGTCATCATTTGGCTTAAACTACGAACTAGGCCTTTTCATCACGGCCGGTGTGGTCGTAGCCTATTCTACATTTGGCGGTTTCCTCGCGGTCAGTACGACTGATTTCGTGCAAGGCTGCATCATGTTTTTAGCCTTGATTTTGGTTCCAATTGTCACCCTCAATCAGATAGGCAGTGTTGCGCAGACAGAGCATTATTTAATGGAACTAAGCCCTGCGATGCTGACGCTAGGCGGTGGCTCTCTATTGGGAATACTTTCCGCCGCTAGCTGGGGCTTGGGTTACTTTGGACAGCCCCATATTATTGTTCGTTTTATGGCAATACGGTCTGTTCGAGAGATAAAAATTGCCCGACGCATTGGTATGAGCTGGATGATTATCTCTTTGACGGGAGCGATCGCCGTCGGGCTGGTCGGTGCGGCCTATATTAAATCCATCGGCGGCAATCTTAGTGACCCCGAAACCATATTTATATTCTTATCGAACACTTTATTTGACCCCCTTGTAAGTGGTTTTTTATTAGCTGCGATTCTCGCCGCAATCATGAGCACCATTTCGTCCCAACTGTTAGTCACATCCTGTTCTCTCACTGAAGACATCTACCACACTTTCTTACGCAGAAAAGCCAATGACACCGAGTTAGTGCTCGTTGGCCGCTTCTGTATTGTTGCAGTCGCTTTGCTTGCCATATTTTTAGCGCATGATAGAGACAGCAGTATTCTATCCTTAGTCAGTAACGCATGGGCCGGATTCGGCGCAGCATTTGGCCCGGTGGTGTTATTGAGTCTGTTCTGGGCAAGAATGACCAGGCAGGGCGCATTAGCCGGAATCGTAGTGGGCGCCAGTGCCGTACTACTTTGGATCTACGGCGGCTTCACTATCAACAATCAAACACCCAGTGATTACATCTATGAAATAGTGCCTGGATTTTTCGCTGGGGTTATCGCAATTGTTAGCGTCAGCTTGTTGACGAAGTCGGAACAAGACACGACTAGTGCGTTTAATGACATGGAGAATGAGATGGCTCACAGGCTGAGCTAGAGCGTGCTGCCGCCGCGCAATTTATTCTCGATCGATTGAGGTTCGAGACTATTTGGGGAACGATCCATGACTGTGCATGTCCTATAGATACCTCTTACATTTAAGTCTATGCCACGCGGATGGCTACTCGAGGCTGCCAGACCAGGAGACACAACGCGACTACTTGCTATTGTTATTCTGGCATGCATGGCCGCGACCGGGATGGGAGTTCGAAGGCTGGGAAAACTGTCAGCACGCGCATCCGCAAACCCAGTATTGCAGTTTTTCAGTGCCTGCAAAGACTGTGCAAGGTTTTTGGGGTAATACCGCGCCACCTCTGGTCGCATACTTCACCGAATCTTCCGCAGCTGCCCCGCCGATTAAAGATCTGTATGATGCAACGACAAATTTAGAGCCCGCTCAGCAAATATCCACCGCGTCCGCCTTGATTACCCGCGTTGCCGACCGGACGCGCGACAGGCATGCGCGTGAAGACGAATTTCATAGCTATGACCACTATCTGTCGTTCTACTGGGAGCATCGCACGGCAGCTGTCGAGATTGTTGGCACCATTGGCCGAGGAGGAAATACGATTACCTTCAATGTCACCACGCAGTGGAAGCTGAATCCGAACAAGGCAGAGCTACGCTTTTTCTATCGCGGCATCAACACCGTGGCGGAGTACCATAACAATGGGGTCATCACTCGCATTGCGCGGGGAAGCACTGTTCAATGCGGCGAGGTGCCTCGACTGCCATGTCGATACGTTTCGCACCACTGCGTATCATCCCCATGCGGAACTCAGAGATCAGACCATTCACCCCTACACTGATTTGTTGCTGTATGACATGGGTCCGAGCCTGGACTCCACTCTGGAGGAGCCCCATGCCAGCGGTCGCGAGTGGCGTACCGCGCCTCTGTGGGGCATTGGTCTTACCACCGCTGTAAGTGGGGGTGAGGCCTATCTGCACGATGGGCGAGCCCGCACCCTTGACAAGGCCATCCTTTGGCATGGCGGCGAGGCTGAGGTATCGAAGCAAGCTTATGCAGCACTCACTCTGCTGCAGACCGGTTAGCCCTCGTTACTTTTCTCAAGACCTTGTGAGGGGTTGCCACGCTGCGGCCGCAATCAGCGGGTGACAGGCGAAACCGGCCACTGCCATCGCTGACAATTATTACGTATACTGGCTACTGATTTTAGATCTGGATTTTTATGCTCGATATTCGCACACCTCTATTGCTTATATTCCTGAGTTTGCTCTTTGCCTGTTCCGGCGAAAGTGAACCCATGAGGCAGCCGTCAGGACCAACTACCCCCGCCGATGCCCGCGTCGCAGAACTATACAATCGCTCTTGTCGCAGTTGTCATGCGCAAGGCGCAGGCTGGGCGCCAAAGACTGGCGACCTGCAGGCTTGGGCCCCACGTCTGCAAAAGGGCACTCCCGTGCTGCTGGAACATACCATCGGCGGCTTTAAGGGCATGCCCCCTATGGGCATGTGTTTCGATTGCAATGAAGAGGACTTCACTAACCTGATATCCTTCATGAGCGGCGGTTAGCTATGCCAAACAGGCGTCAGCTACTGAAATATCTCGTAGCCTTAAGCGCTGCCAATCTCGGTGGAGGGCTATTAAGCCAATCTGCAGCGGCCCGCGTTATTGGTTGGAAGAACTGGTCGGGATCGCAATCCTGTATCCCCAGCGCGCGCCTCGCACCCGCTTCAGTGCCTGAGCTGCAGCAGCTGTTGGCAGAGAGTCTGGGGCCAATTCGTCCGGTCGGAGCCGGGCATTCTTTTAGCCCCTTGGTGCCTACCAAAGGACAAATTGTGTCCCTCGCCAGGCTCAACGGACTGGTCTCTCACGATCCGGATCAGCTGCGAGCCACGTTTCTGGCGGGCACTCAAATGTCTGCCATGGGCGCGCCACTGCATGAAGTGGGTCAGGCATTGATCAACATGCCAGATATCGATGAGCAGGTGATTGCCGGTGCCATCGCAACGGGCACCCACGGTACCGGCGCAAACATTGGGGGATTGCCGAGCTTTGTCACCGGGCTGGAAATGGTGACCGCTGCCGGCGAACTAATACAGTGTGATGCTGATAATAATCCAGAGGTGTTTCAAGCGGCCCGCTTGTCTCTTGGCGCATTGGGGATTGTCACCAAAATCCAGATGCAAAATACCCAGCCCTACCGGTCGCGACGCGAGTCCTGGATCCTAGATTGGGAAGACACTCTTGCCCAAGCAGATCAACTTGCCAACACGCACCGTAATTTTGAGTTCTATTACATTCCGTTTTCCGAACGCTGCTTCCTGTCCACTCACGACATCACCGAAGAGGACAAATTCTCTACCCCAGTGAGCGACGGCAATGAGTCAGTGCAGGACCTAAAATTGATTCGCGATTATCTGTCTTGGTCCGATACCCTGCGCGGCCTGCCCATCAAGGCCATTGCCGCAACGATGGATAGGGAAATCGTTGTGGAAGCCTCGTGGCTCAACTACGCCAGTGAACGCAATGTGCGCTTTAACGAAATGGAGTATCACCTTCCTCGCGAACAGGGGCTGGCTGCCTTGCGCGAGGTGCGGCAGGTATTGGAACAAGACCACAAGGCGGTGTTCTTTCCGCTTGAGGTACGCTACGTAAAGGGCGATGACGTTTGGCTAAGCCCTTTTTACCAGCGCGACAGCATGTCAATTGCCGTTCATCGCTTTTACGAAGAAGATTACCGACCCTTGTTCAGCGCCGTCGAACCGATCTTTAGAAAATATGGCGGCCGACCCCACTGGGGCAAGCTCAATAGTGTAACGCGAGATGAGTTTGCACAGATGTACCCACGCTGGGAGGAGTTCCTTGAAGTACGTCATCAGCTGGACCCCGGCGCTAAATTTCTTAACCCTTATCTGGCATCTCTATTTAGCGGAGCGACATGAGGCGTCGCCAACTGCTGCTTGCTGCCGCCGTCGGCGGCGCTGGTATGCTATGGGGCTTACGCGCTAAAAATAGCGATAATGGTGGCGTACACAGTGCCTATTTCCAGACCCTTAGTACCGCTCTGGACAACGCCGGACTCGCGCGACCGACGCTGATCATCGACAAACAGAAGTTGCTGGCCAACGCCAATATCCTACATCAACATCTGGCAGGTCGTTACGACTATCGCGTGGTCGCAAAGTCGCTTCCCTCGCTACCACTGTTAGAAACAGTGATGTCACATACCGATACGCAGCGGCTGATGGTTTTTCACCAACCCTTTCTTAACCTCATTACTAACGAGTTGCCGAATACGGATGTACTACTGGGCAAACCAATGCCTGTTGCCGCCGCAGCACGCTTTTACCAGCAGCACAAAACAACGCAGTTTGATGCCCGTCATCAGCTGCAATGGCTAGTGGACGCACCGGCAAGACTGATTCAGTACGCCGACCTGGCACGACAACGGCGTGAACTGATGTTGATTAACCTAGAACTGGATGTCGGATTGCACCGCGGCGGCATTAAAGATGAAGAGCAACTGGCAGTGGCACTGGACATTATCGAACGGGAACCGTTTCTGCAATTCAGTGGCTTTATGGGCTATGACCCGCACGTGTCAAAAAATCCCCGATTACTGGGCGGCCCGGAAGCCGCTTTTTCTTCGGTGCAGAAGGTCTATCAGAATTTTGTTACCACCGCCGAAAGACAGCTGCAGCGCTCTCTGTCGGGGCTGACGCTCAATGCAGCGGGCAGTCCAACGTATCAGCGCTACACCGGCGCGCAGGTGGCGACGGAGTTGTCCGCTGGTTCGGCATTGGTGAAGCCGACCGATTTTGATCTGGATACGCTGGCAGATCACGAGCCCGCCACGTTTATTGCCACCCCAGTGTTAAAATCATTGCCGGTAGCTGAGGTTCCGGGTATTGAAAAACTGGCATCACTGCAAAGCTGGTTTAATCCCAATAGCCGTCAGGCATTCTTCATCTACGGCGGTTACTGGAAAGCCAAACCCGAGTCCCCCCCGGGCCTAAGCCTTCACCCCCTGTATGGACGATCTGCGAATCAGGAAATGCTCAATGGCTCCAGCAGTGTCAAGCTGCAGCCTGACGACTGGGTATTTATGCGGCCCACTCAGAGTGAGGGGGTATTTCTGCAGTTTGGTGATATCGCCGTGTACGAGGACGGCGCGATAGTGGACAGCTGGCCGGTGTTTGCGCAGAGCTAAGGTCTGCATAATGACCGCGATGGCAGAACTGCTACAACAATAGACGAATGCCGTTGAAAACCAGAGTGCGTTACGTCACGCGTACAGGTCTTCGCCCGCTACCCATGTCGCATGAAACCCAACTGGCACTCGGTGAGGCATAGCAACTTTTGCAATGGGCCCCTGTGCAATATCGGTCGCATCAAACACTAGGCAGTGCGACGCAGCGTCGTTACTGTCGGTGACAAGCGTGACAACATAGCCTTCATCTTCAGCTGAGCTTCTATCTGCACCCGGCTTCGGCGCAAACACAGCCTCGCTGCCGAATACGCCTTGACCGTAATCCCACTGCGTGCTTTTTCCAGTATCGTTGTTGTATTTTACTAAGCCCGTAAAGCGAAGAGTGTGGCCGCCCTCGTGTAGCAAAGGAATTCTTTGATGGTAGGAGTACTTACTTTTTACGCCGTGAAAAATCGGGTTTGATTTATTGAATTCAGTATTGAGATCATCGATGGCACCTTCGCGCACTTCGCCGGTTTTTAAATTGAACTGCCAGCGGTATGCGTTTGCCTCAAGACGCATGTAGGCAAGCATGGATGCAAGTTCACCGTCGCCAGGCTGGCCAGAGGGCATAGGATTGATTGAACGACAACCGTCCATCACTATCCAGTCGCCCTCTTCCCAACAGTTAGTGGTGTGCAATATATAACAGGGCTCACATTCGAACCAGCGCATATCCCTACTGTGTCCACGACGAGGAATAATGCCGAAACGAGTGGGTATATCTTTATAAAATGTCAGCACACGATACTTGTGCTTGCGCAATACGTCCATATCATGAAAGAAAGGCAGGTCATGAAGAATCGCGTAGTGAGTGGTGAAACCCAAATCATGTGGCAGTCTGGGCCCTGGCAAATCAATAGGCACTTCATGCAATAACCGGCCGGAGGGGTCAGCAACGCCATAGGTCATGAACGGCGCTTCATCGCCATAGTCAAAGAACAACAACTCGCCGGTTGCCCAGTCTATTTTGGAGTGTGCCGACATACGGCGTTGGGCGCGACCCTTAAGATCATAGTGCGCTTTAGTTTCTAGACTAAGGCTGTCTAGGCGATAAGGGTCGCCTGCGTTGTACCACAGCGACATCAAGTCACCCGCGTACCAGAACAAATCTGTGTTAGAAGTATCTTTAATGCCAAAGCGGGAGATGTCGTAATCAAACGGCCCCATAACACCTGGGGACATTGATTTTCCGACGCTCAGCTCCTCGATAAGCGCCGCGGTCTGTACGTAGCGATTGCGATAGCTGACGGCACCATCGCTGAAGTACACGCCGTGAACCATGCCATCACCATCAAAGGGGTGATAGCGATTCTTAGGCTGATGCAGAGGGTTGGGGCCGTTGCGGAAATAGGCACCCGAAAGGTCACTGGGCAATTCTCCAGTGACAACCAAATTATCTTCATGTAGCTCATTCACCGTGGGCGCATACACACCGTGCAGGTAGGGATTGTCCAACTCATAGATCCAGTGCGGCGTGTCCACAATCTCCCTAACCAGGCCAATACTCTGCTCGGTGATCGGATATTCGCGCACTAAAGCCATAAACCTTTCTCCTATTGCCCCCAGTAGGCGAGACGTGGGCCGACATCAGATACTGCCGTTAACTTCCACATCAAAGTGTAGCACTATCGTGCCTTCCGTGCCGGCCTTGCTCAGGGACTGACACTCCCCTACTATTCTAGTGCTGCACTGGATTGCTTGCGGCTTTTTTATCGCCACATGCATCCCGTTGCTCTAACAGGAGACACACACATGAGTCAGCCAATCTATATTTTAGGTGGCGCACAAACCGACTTCGCACGCAATTGGGCGAGGGAAGATCTGGAGATCTATGACATGTTCGCAGAGGCACTGCGAAGCGGTATAAAGAACGCCGGCATCGAACCCTGCGACATAGAAGTGGGCCACGTAGGGAACTTCGTGGGTGATCTATTCGCTGGGCAAGGTCTAATCGGCGGTTTTTTTGGGCAGCTTTATCCTGAGCTGGCTTCACTGCCTACCTCCCGCCATGAGGCCGCCTGCGCGTCAGGTTCTATTGCGATCTTATCGGCTATGCGTGATATCGAAGCGGGACACTATAATGTGGCCTGCGTTCTCGGTCTTGAACTAATGCGTAACGTGAATGGCCAAACCGGCGCAGCGTATCTGGGCGCAGCGCGCTGGATTGGGCACGAGGCCGACAACGCAGACTTCCCCTGGCCCCACATGTTTGATCGTATAACGAAAGAGTACGATAAGCGCTACGGCATCAATAGTGATCACCTCAACGCCATTGCAGAAATCAACTTTTACAACGCCAAGCAAAACCCCTATGCACAAACACGCGGCTGGAACTTCCCCGAAGGTTGCTTCAGTGATAACGACACATTAAATCCGGTAATCGACGGTGCTGTGCGCAAAATGGATTGCGGGCAAATTACAGACGGCGCCGCCTGCATTATTCTCGCCGGTCAAAGCGCGGCGAAGGATTACGCCGCTCGCAAAGGGCTGGCGCTGGCTGATATTCCACGGATTAAGGGCTGGGGTCACCATTCAGCACCTATTCTGTTGGAAACAAAACTACAGCTTTCGGCGGATCAGCCCCTGCTATTTCCACATGCTAAAGCCACCCTAGACGATGCACGACGTCGTGCAGGCGTTATGGCGCTTACGGATCTTGACGGCATGGAAACCCACGACTGCTTTAGCGTTACCGAGTACATGGCTATCGACCACAGTGGTTTAACGGCGCCAGGCGAAAGCTGGAAAGCGATAGAGGAAGGTCGCATTGCTAAAGACGGCAACTTCCCTATCAACGCCAGCGGCGGCCTGATTGGCCTGGGACACCCCGTGGGTGCCACCGGTGTGCGAATGGTACTAGACTGTGCAAACCAAGTAAGTGGAAAGGCGGGGGATTGCCAAATTGCCGACGCCGAGAACATGATCACGTTCAATGTCGGCGGCAGCACAACGACCTGTGCCAGTTTTGTGGTGGGTGTAGGCTCCAAGGCGTAGCAGCGTGAAAGATGCAGCCATTGATCTCTCTTGTTGACCTGTTCGGAACCCGTGAGTCAGAACAGTGAGGCTACATTAAGAATGCGTCCCTTACCCATTTCCATCGCATCACATCACATCGCTCTCATTATTGACTCGCGTCCTAACGTGGATAGGGCTTTAGAAATCATATTCCTAACAGCTCCATTGTCGAGCATTCATCAAGTTTCTTTCCGTAGGTGTTATTGATGGTTCTGTCATATCGCATACCAAAGTTCTCGCAGCTAGCACCCATGATGTGATGCCCCACCTCATCTTCATCATTTTCCTCATGCTCACGGGCATGTCTACGTCGTATTTCTAGCGGGTCCATGTTGCTTCACGAAGAATTTTTTCAGCGTTTAACTTTAACGCTTGGTCCTATGACATAGGATTTTAATGCCTTTTACATTTGTTATTTTAAATGACACTGTATTACCAAATCGCCCTACCAGACCGGCAACATTCGCATCATAAGGCGTGCCAAGAAAACCGCAGAAATTTTATAATCAGAAAAACGGCAGCCGAACTATTCTCCAGCCCGGCTTGGTCGATGGAGTCTGCGAAAAAGTTAGCAAATCTTTGCGTTAAAGACTTACGACTGGCTTAACCAAGTACTCGCTCATAGGGATAACATCAATCTTTTGAAAATCGATGAAGCGAGTGCAGCTTTTCATCATGGCGCTCATATGTTTCTGCAACAGAGCCTCATCGCCACCGGTTGCATAGAACGCATGATCTGATGCCATCGCTTCGGGCGGGAAATTTTCTTCCACAATGCCAAAGCAAACAGGCGTGTCCTCAGTCAATCGACGCACCACTAGGTTCTGCCGGTAACCAAAGGTTGACTGGGTGTCTATTGCCACTTGAGTATGGCTGTCCTTCCAGATGGTGAGCCATTCATTCCGGCTCATGTCATCAGGTGGGGACATAAACACAACCTGGCATACACCGTAAAGCCGTTCTCCCGGGATTGAGGGGTGCGTCTGTTGACTGACCAAAGGCTCAGCCTCGGTAACCAGATAAGCCGTCTTAGCACTAACATGGGCATCAATCAAAGGCTCCCAATGTCCTGCCGCACCAGCGAAATCCGCCCACACAGACAACATCGCGTCGGGGCGCGGCGCATGACTTTCAATAGCCCGCCCGGCCGCCGCGGACACCGCACTGTCCACCACACAAATCCGCACACCGTGAACCCCTTTAATCTCCGTCAGCTGTGGCGCAAGCAGATGCAACAGTTCGTCACGGAATTGATCACCGCTGAGGGATGGCGCTTTCCAAAGGGGATACAGTAGTTTTTCCACGATACTCTCCTGACGCGTTGGCTAAAGACTCACTGGCGGCGTGATAGTCGCCGCGTTATCTATCAGCATCTCTGCACCGTTGATAAAACGAGACTCCTCGGAGGCCAAAAATAGAACCAGATTAGCAATATCCTCGGGTTCACACATGTTGTCGAATGCGCTGAGTGCGTCAAGATCGGCTTGGGTGGCCGTCTCCTTTCCCATGGCAACCTTCACCACCATCGGTGTCTTCACGCCATCGGGGTGTACCGAGTTGCAACGGATACCGTTTTTCTGTTCTTTGCAATACATCGCGACATTCTTCGTCAGCGCACGCACAGCACCCTTACTGGCAGTATAAGCGGCAACGAACGACTGGCCATGAATCGCTGCGACCGACGACATATTGATTATAGAACCGCCCCCGGAAGCCGTCATAGCGGGAATAGCGTGCTTGCAGCCCAAAAATACGCCGTCACTGTTAACCGAATTCACCAAGCGCCAAGATTCGAGCGTGGTGTCAACAATACTACCCAGCGCAATAATACCGGCGTTATTGACCAAGATATCGAGCCGGCCAAACCTATCGAGCGTCGCGGCAATGACCTCCTTCCAGTTATCCTCATCGGAAACGTCCAGGCGCATGAAAATGGCGTTCTTACCAATCTCTTTTGCAATTGTCTGACCGGCGGGCTCATTTAGGTCCGCCAGCACAACAGTGGCACCTTGTGCAGCGAGCAATATTGCGTCAGCTTGACCCATGCCGCTGGCGGCTCCGGTTACAATGGCCACCTTACCCGCTACTCTATTCATAGTTCTTCTCTCAATGTGTGCCGGTGAATTTCGCGGCGCGTTTTTACACCACAATCGCATTGCAGTTAAGCAGATGCCTCGTTGTACCTCAAACCTGCGCCCCCTAAACTCTCCGTATGGCTGCACAATTGAACCATCAGAACAAGTCTCCGCGCCCTCTGGCGGGCGGTGCAAGCACACTCTTGTGGAGCCTCTTGCCCTGACGCGGCTAACCGCAGCAATTCAGATGCACACCCCTGCCGCCACAGCAGGCTGACCCATGGACTGCACATGAGGCCTCGCCAGCACAGGTCCCCACGTAGTATTCTTAGCGCATATTTAACGTATATCGATAAGAGAGACGCAATGAACCCACAACATAATATGCCACGCCTAATTAACTGGTTAGGTTACTTCGCTATCGGCTTATTTCTGATACTGCCGCTGTCCGTACTAAGCATCCGCGCCGGCCAATGGCAACAGGGATTACCGCTGTATGCCGTCGCTTGTTTTGGCAGTGCACTGCTGATCGTACTGGCCATTGTCCTATTACTGCGGCGTCGCTTTGCGCCTTGGCGTAAAAATATCCTGTTGCGCGCACTTTTTGCTCTTCCCGGCGCAGCGTTACTGCTAGCGCTGACTAGCGGCGGAAATCACCCCATGATTCATGATATTTCCACCGATACGGCAAACCCGCCAACGTTCACCGCGGCGCTGCAGCAGCGCGGAGAAGATTCCAACGCGCTTACAATCAATCAGGACGTCATACAACAGCAACAAGAGGCCTACCCGGACCTAAAGACGCTAGTCAGCTCTTTGTCTACTAAGGAGGCCTATAACCGTGCGTTGCAAGTGGCGGATGAAATGGGATGGGAGGTGTACCAACAAGATAGCAACGCCGGCGTGATCGAGGCGGTCGACACTACCCGCATCATGGGCTTCAAAGACGATATTGCTATACGAGTGCGCAGAGGCCCTCAGGGGACCTTAGTAGACCTGCGATCGGTGTCCCGCGTGGGAGAAGGAGATCTCGGTGCTAATGCAAACCGTATCCGTGCCTTTTGCGACGCATTCCAACAGGAAGGGTGAAGCCTGCGGAGCCGGGCGGGCTTTACGATAATGTACCTCCGTCCACCCGAATATCCTCTCCGGTGATATGCACTCCATCCTCCGAGACCAGCATGGCAATAACTCCGGCCACCACTTCAGGCGACTTGGCGCCGCTCAGCGACATAATACGAGGCATCAGTTTAAAATCCATAGTCTTAGGAAATGCGAGCTTATCGGTCATACCCGTGTTGATATCACCGGGACAAATGCAGTTGGCGCGCACGCCGCGCTTGGCATACTCAACGGCAATACTGCGCGTCATGGCCAGTACTCCGCCCTTACTCGCCGAATAAGCCAGACCGCAGGGTAGGCCAGACAAAGCTGCTGTTGAGGCTGCATTGACAATACTGCCCTTAGTTTGTATCAGATAAGGCAACACCGCGCGGCATAAAAACATGGTGCCCGTAAGATTGATATCAATAACTTGTTGCCAGTGGTCAGTTTGCAACTCCTCGGTGTCGTCAAAACGTAGAATGCCCGCCATATTGACGACAGCATAAAGACTCCCATAGCGTTCAATACAGCCCTCAACGGCTTTGTGCACACTGACTTCGTTACCCACATCGCAGACCCACGGAGTGGCCACTCCGCCTGCTGCGTTAATTTCAGCGGCCGCAGATTCTACTGCTTCACGGTTAAGATCCACGCAAAAAACCGAACCGCCCTCAGCGGCTAAACGCAGTGCACTGGCCTTACCAATACCACTGCCGGCGCCAGTGACCAACACTACCTTGTCTTTAAATCTTTGCATAATATTCCTTCGGGGTCGGAGTCAGAGTCAGAATGCCTCCTGCGCGCCATTCGGTCAAACGCCGCAGTACGCCGCAATGAACCGACACTCTATGTTTAGACTCGCGCAAATTATATGCCCTATTTAGTCACTTGGGACTGACTTTTTAAGCCATTGCCTTGTACTGCATGTGCTGTACCTTTATCTCCACTGGATGCACCCGTATCATAGAGTCATCTCACAACCATGACGCTAGATACGCGTTATTGAAGACATCATTTAAAGTCCCTAACAGGAGAGCAACTTTGGAAGACCTGGATCAGTTTGGTTTAGATGTGCGCGATTGGCTGGACGCTAACTGTCCGACCTCACAGCGCCAACCGATGGGACGCGAAGATCAGTACTGGGGCGGCCGCCGAGGGAAGTTCCCCAGCGAGGATGCCAAAGTATGGTTCGAGCGAATGCGGGACAAGGGTTGGACCGTGCCTGAATGGCCGACGCAATACGGCGGCGGCGGACTCACCCCGCAGCAGGCCAAATTGCTCAAGAACGAGATGAAGCGCATTAATGCTCGCAACCCTATATACGGTCTGGGTATCTGGATGCTGGGCCCGGCAGTGCTTGAATATGGGACAGAGAAACAAAAACAGCAGCACATTCAGGCCATCATTAATGGCGAGACACGTTGGGCCCAAGGTTACTCCGAACCCGGCGCGGGGTCTGACCTCGCTAGCCTGCAGTGCAAAGCTGAAGACATGGGCGACCATTTTCTGGTCAATGGGACCAAAATTTGGACCACTGCAGGCGACAAGTGCGACTGGATATTTTGCTTGGTACGCACTGACCCCAACGTGAAAAAGCAGGAAGGCATCAGTTTCCTTCTTATCGATATGGACGACCCGGGCATTACGACGACGCCGATCGCACTGATCAGTGGTGAATCCGAATTCTGCCAGACTTTTTTCGACAACGTAAAAGTACCCAAGGAAAATTTGATCGGGGAATTAAACAAGGGATGGTCTGTTGCCAAGGCCCTACTGGTACACGAACGTAAGCTAATGGCGGAAATCGGTAGTGACAGCCCTCGTCATATTTTGCAACCCAACGCAGCGGCCCGCGAATATCTGGAGTTTGAAAATGGCAAGATTGCCGATGCCCGCCTGCGGGACGACCTAGTAGAGTATGACATGTTAATGCAAGCGGTTGCGCTCACGCACTTTCGCACCTTTGAAGAAAAAGCAAACGGTGTGCGCAGCGCAGCACCAATGGCAATGAAATATGTCGGCACGGAGGCCGAAAAGATCAAGAGTGAGTTGCTGTTGGCTATTATGGGCAGTCGCGGGGTCGGCTGGGAGGGTGACAACTTTACGCCGCAAGAACTCGACACGGCGCGTCTTTGGGCTACGTCCAAGGTAATGACAATCGCAGGTGGCAGCTCCGAAATACAGCTTAACCTGATCGCTCAAAAAGTCCTCGAACTGCCACAGCGCTAGGAGCAAACGACAATGGCACTGGTACTCAACGAAGAACAACGCCTGTTGCAGGATACCGCCAAGGATTTTCTGTGTAAGCATGCCTCGGTAGCGTCTCTGCGCAAGCTGCGAGACGACCATGATCCGATAGGATATGACCCTGGTCTATGGCGGCAGATGACCGAAATGGGCTGGGCGAGCGTGATACTCCCTGAAGCCTATGGTGGGCTAGAATTTGGGTTTCTGGGACTGGGTGTAGTGCTGGAAGAGTCCGGACGTACACTTACCGCGTCACCCTTGTTTGCTTCCGCTGTAGTGGGTTCGTCTGCTGTATTGCTAGGGGGCAGCGAGGAACAAAAGGAATTATTATTGCCACAGGTCGCAAGCGGAGACCTTACTCTGGCACTAGCATTGGAGGAATCCCATCACCACAGACCCACCCATATCGCTACCACGGTTAAAATGCAGGGCGACGATTTCGTTCTTAACGGCAACAAATGTTTCGTACTCGATGGACACAGCGCCGACAAGCTTATCGTGGTAGCCCGCTCTAGCGGCGCAGAATCTGACAGCGCCGGATTAACCCTGTTGCTGGTGGACCGTGATTCAGAAGGAATAAGCTGCCATCGGACTATCATGGCGGATAGCCGCAACGCCGCCAACATCACATTTGAGAATGTCATAGTGCCTGGGGCAGACATTCTCGGCGCAATCGATAGCGGCTGGTCAGTTCTGGAACCGGTACTTGACCGAGGACGAGTGGCCATCGCCGCAGAAATGATGGGCTGTGCGCTGGAGGCATTCGAACGGACCGTGGCTTATCTAAAGGAACGGGAGCAATTCGGTGTCCTCATCGGATCCTTCCAAGCGTTGCAACATCGAGCAGCACACATGCAGTCAGAGTTAGAGCTGTGCCGATCAGTGCTCCTGCAGGCGCTGTCCACGGTGGACGACGCGCCAGAACAACTCCCCCTGCTGGCAAGCTTGGCCAAGGCTCGCTTGAATGTTCTGGTAAAACTTGTCACTAATGAGGCGGTGCAGATGCACGGTGGCATCGGTGTTACTGATGACTTGGAAATCGGTTTCTTTCTCAAGCGGGCTCGGGTTGCTATGCAGATTTTTGGAGATACCGGGTTTCACAAAGATCGCTATGCCACATTGTGTGGCTACTAACAACAAGGATATAAGTATGGAAGCCAACACAATGATAGCCATGGTACATAGATACGTGGAAGCATTTGAAAAACAGGATATGGACATCATCAGAGAAATTTACTCCCACGATGCCCTGGTTGAGGATCCGGTAGGCACTGACGTGCATGCGGGTATTGATGCCGTATGCGCCTTCTATGAAGGTGCTTTAAAATCCGGTGCCAAACTAGCGCTGAGCGGTGAACCGCGCTGCAGTGGTAACGCGGTTGCGTTTCCATTTCAGGTTCAGATGCCAGGGATCGCCATTGATATTATCGATGTGTTCGAGTTTAACGCTGAGGGTAAGGTTAACAGTATGAAGGCCTACTGGAGCGACGGGAATATGAAGTCTGTTTGATTGTAGTTTGATTGTGGCTTGATCCTCGGTATCTCTAGCCTTTAGCTGCCGAGGGCATCATTATCAAATGTCGCGGCGTAGCGCTCGATCCACTCTAGTGCGGCCTCGTCAGGGCTAAGCAGTCGACCACACTCGCGGAGCATTGCCCGCCGATATTTTTTTATTTGTAGACACTGACTTTCCATGCGCAACCGAAACTCATCCTGTCGCATTGAAACATCATTCTTACTGTGAACAACTCCGTTAGACACACTGCTCTCCACTCACTACCTACAAGTAGTAGTAATAACACCCCGAAGCAAAAAAAGCAGCGGTCCTAAAGCTAGGTTGTGAAGCAATACACAGAATTAGTGCAGCTCCATAGTAGTTTGTGCAATATTACCGCCCTATCGGGTTTCATCTTCAGCCGTTAGGGCGCTTTGATAGATAGGCTCTGGATCATTGGTTGCGCGCCGAGACTGAAGACGGCATCGCTATATTTTGGAGGTCCAAATTTCGCCACGGCATTATTGGATAGGGCGATCGGCTCTTTGGGCATACCGATAAAATTTGTTTTCAGCTCCCCATCACCATCCTGATCATAGAATACAGACAGCGCATAGTTCCCGAGCGGCAGCAGCAATTCCGTCCGCACCAGGTCTCCGTCAAGGGCATCAGCGATAACCACTTTTTGATTGAGCACCACTTCATCACTCAACCAGCTTGAGTCAGAATCATAGACTGCAATATATACATTGCCCGATGCATCTTTGAGGCCCGATATTTCGACCATCAAAATACCTGTTAGCTCTTCCGCCCGCGCAGACTGAAAACCCACCACCAATACTAAAAATTGCAGCACGCAGGCTGCTCGCATCAACCGCAACATCACAGTAGCGTCTCCCTATCAACAATTAACATAACTCAAACCAGCAACTCGTCTAACCCTATCGTGCGGCTAAAGAAGAATCCAACTTGTGACAATGGTAGCGGAAACTCCCCGCGCACCCAATAGAACCTTTCCGCCGCGGGTAGAAATTCAGTACACTGTGGGTCTATTTTACGAAGGCACGTAAATTTATGTCACTGGGCTCCTGGGATCCAAAGGTTGCGTCACAGAGCACTGAACTCTTGTTAGAGTCTGCTCTCCTGCGCCGTCTCATCGCTTATAGCGATGAGGAGAAGCTAGCGCAGCTCGAACAACTACTGAGCGCTGACGAAAAACAACGTTTAGCGGGATTGATGAAGATAGACCCTCTTATCTGGCAAGGGGCCGCAGAGTCCTTGCTAGAGAATGATCTCTTGCATCTGATTCGCTTCTTCGCCGTGGCTGAGAACCTGCCCGGGTGGGAGGCCGGAGCAACCTCTCCAGTAATCCCACTGGCTAAAATTCTGCGCAAGCGAGGCGTGCGGCTGGATAAGTCTCTGTTACAGTGGCTTCGCGAGGTCAACGACAACCGCTACCTACCCTACGGCCCCCTTTAACGCTTTACACAGGTTTAGATTTCTCAAACGAGCCCACAGTGTCTGCCGTCGCCGGCGTCTGATATTTCAACTTCCACTGATCGTATGGCATACCATAAACACGCTCTCTGGCCTGATCATAATCGACCTCCAGTCCCGCATCGTCGGCTGCAGCCATATACCACTTGGACAGACAATTACGACAGAACCCCGCGAGATTCATTAGGTCGATATTCTGGGCATCCTTGCGGCTGTCCAAATGGGCCAGCAAACGACGAAACACCGCCGCCTCAATTTGATCTGAATCGTCCATTATTCTTGCACTCCCTTTCGATGGTACCGCTGATTAAACAGGCATATATTCGCCGCCATTTACATCGAGTGACGCGCCTGTCACCACGCTAGCGTAATCCGAGCCGAAGAACATAGCTGCTTTGGCACACTCGCCATCGTCAGGAATAATACCCAACGGAATATTGCGCGTGACCTCCTTGATCAACTCCTCTTGGCTCTTGCCCGTCGCCTTGGCCTGCCAGGAAAAATAACCCTCGACACTTGGGCCCCACATCCACCCCATGTGGCAGCTGTTCACTCGAATATTGTCCTTGCCCAATTCCAGCGCCAGATGCTTGGTGGCACAACGCAGGGCAGCCTTGGATGAGCCATAACCGGCCTGAGTGGCCAGTGGCTTATGTTCCACCATGGTGGCAATCATCACGATGGAACCACCACCGCTTTCCTTCATGTGCGGGACACAGGCTTGGGTAAGATGCATCGTCCCGAAGAAGTTGACATCCATGGCGCGCCGCCAGCCGTCCATACTCGCCTCTTCGATCGGCTCAAAACTACCGGGGTCATATGCGCTATTGAACAACACATCGATACGACCAAACTCTTTTGCGACGCAATCTGCCAGTGCCAGACACTGCTCCGGATCTGAGATGTCAGTCGGCACTTTGAGGACAGCGGTTCCCAGACCCAGGTTAACTATCTCCTGCTCTGCCGTATCAAGTTTTGCCTGAGTGCGAGCTGCCAAAACCACCGCTGAGGCTCCCTCTTTAGCCGCGAGTGTCGATAACTCCTGACCAAGGCCGGGGCCAATTCCGGAAACAATTACCACCTTATCTTTCATTAACATACTGAGTTTCTCCTATAGTTAGAGGATTGATGACAGTGAATATACATATTTTATATAGGGGCTACGCAAGCATTCAGGAATACTCTAGCGCAACCCCTTCAGCACCTAGCGCGTCGCGTAATTCCTGTAATAATTCATCACTGGGCACTACCTGCCAGTCCGCTCCCAACCTAATCCGCGCCGAATTATGAGGCTGTCGGTAAATCAACGACACCGGGCAGCTGCCGCCGCCGGCCCTCGCGAGCGTTTTTTCTAACAGTTCAGCAAACTGCTCATTCATCGCCGCAGCGCTTATCTCGATTGTCAGCTCTGAAACCTTACTCTGTCTTGCTTCAGCAAGACTGCGCAAGCTGTTGGCACGCATTGCCAGCTTCCCCGTTTTTTCATCAACGGATATCCGTCCTTCTGCGATCACTATCGTATCTTTTATCAGCAATTGACGAAACTCAGAAAATACCTCAGAAAATAACGTTACCTCGATCTGGGCACTACTGTCATCGAGGGTAATCACCCCCATGGTACCGCGCCGACTGTTCATGGACCGGGTCGCCATAATGAGCCCAACGACAGTTTGGTTGCCCGATTTGCCTCGACTGTCAGCGCTAAGATCGGCGATGCGGTTAGGCGCAAACTTGCGTACTTCCGTCCTATACTCGTCGATAGGGTGCCCCGTAATATAGAGTCCCAATGTATCGCGTTCGCCACCCAAGCGCTCTTTGTCCGACCACCTGCGCGCCGAGCGAAAATCCGCATAAACATCACCGCTACCATTAAGCTGGCTCGGCACCACTTCCCCAAACAAGTCGTTCATGCGGTTATCACGATTGCTAGCGCTTTGCTCAGCCGCTTTTAGAGCATCGTCCAGAGCCGCCATCAGCGTCCAGCGCTCCACCTTAAGCGAATCGAGGGCACCCGAGCGAATCATTGCCTCAAGCGCGCGTCGATTAACTTTACGCGGATCCGTGCGAGCACAAAAATCAAACAAATCAGAAAATGGACCACCCTCATTGCGTGCCTGTAAAATACAATCGACAGGCCCACCCCCAAGCCCCTTAATAGCCCCTAACCCGTAAATAATGTCGTCGCTTGTGTTGACCGTAAACATGTACTGCCCCTCATTGACGTCAGGCAGTTTCAACAACAGCTTCATACGTCTGCACTCGTCAACAAATACCACGATCTTGTCAGTGTTATCCATTTCTGAGCTCATCACTGCCGCCATAAAGTGAGACGAGTAGCGCGTTTTCAACCAGGCAGTTTGGTAGGACACGAGGGCATAGGCAGCAGAATGAGACTTATTGAAGCCATAGCCAGCAAATTTCTCCACCAAATCAAAAATCTTAATCGCGAGACCGCCACTTATCCCCTTAGCTCTAGCACCCGCTTCAAATATCTCGCGCTGTCTTTCCATTTCTTTAGGATCTTTCTTTCCCATGGCTCGGCGCAACATATCGGCACCACCGAGCGTGTAACCTGCGAGCACCTGGGCGATCTGCATCACCTGCTCTTGGTAAAGAATAACGCCGTAGGTGGGCTGCAGAATGGGCTGTAACCATTCGTGCTGGTACTGAGCATCAGGATAGGAGATTTTTTCACGGCCCTGCTTTCGATTGACGAAATTATCGACCATACCCGACTGCAGTGGGCCGGGTCGAAACAGCGCCAACAGCGCCACAATATCTTCGAAACAATCAGGCTGCAGTCGTTCGATCAGCTCCTTCATGCCCCGAGATTCTAGCTGGAAAACGGCAGTCGTCTCTCCAGACCGCAGCAGCTCAAAGGTGCGCATATCGTCCAGAGGAATCTGCATAATATCCAGTGGCAGCTCCCCTGCCTGCTCGCGCGCAGGGTTAATCATTTTTACTGCCCAATCGATGATGGTCAAGGTGCGCAGACCCAAGAAGTCGAACTTCACCAGACCCGCGTCTTCCACATCACCCTTGTCGAATTGTGTGACCAGACCCGAACCGCTTTCATCACAGTACAGCGGTGAGAAATCAGTCAGCTTTGAGGGCGCAATAACCACGCCGCCGGCGTGTTTACCCACATTTTTCACCACACCTTCAAGTTGCTCAGCCATATCCCAGATTTCTTGGGCCTGCTCATCCTCCTGTAAAAACTCGCGCAAGGGTTCCTCTTGCTCCAGAGCCTTCGCCAAAGTGATGCCCACTTCGAAAGGAATCATCTTAGATAACTTGTCTGCCAGACCATATGATTTACCCTGCACACGAGCCACGTCTCTCACTACCGCCTTTGCCGCCATGGTCCCGAAGGTAATAATCTGCGACACCGCCTCCCGCCCATAAGTTTCGGCCACATAATCAATGACACGGTCGCGTTTTTCCATGCAGAAATCCACGTCGAAATCCGGCATGGAAACACGTTCGGGATTCAAAAAACGTTCGAACAGCAGCTCATACTCAAGAGGATCAAGATCAGTAATTTCTAACGCGTAAGCCACAAGCGATCCTGCGCCTGAACCACGACCCGGTCCGACTGGAATATCGTTATTCTTAGCCCATCGAATGAAGTCCATCACGATAAGGAAATAGCCGGGGAAACCCATCTGGATAATGGTCTCCAACTCGAATTCAAGACGCTCACGATAGCGTTGCTGTGTCTGCTGAAAATCAACTGCGCTGACGTCAAAGAGAGCCTGCAGCCGCATGTCTAGCCCCTGGTGTGACTGCTGCCGGAAAAACTCATCCATCGTCAAACCATCGGGTACGGGGTAATCCGGCAAGTAAGGCTTACCCAGCTCCAGTGCTACGTTGCAGCGGCGTGCAATCTCGACACTGTTCGCCAGTGCTTCAGGAATATCCACGAACAACTCCACCATTTCTTGCGTGGAACGCAAGTACTGCTGCTCGGTATAATGCCGTGGCCGCCTAGGATCATCCAGAGTACGGCCCTCGCGAACACAGACTCGGGTTTCGTGTGCTTCAAATTCTTGAGCATCAAGAAACCGCACATCGTTGGTTGCCACCACTGGACACTGCAACTCTTGAGCCAGCTTTATCGCAGCGTGCAGATGGTTTTCATCTCCCTCTCGCCCCGTGCGATGCAACTCCAAATAAAAGCGTTGAGGATATAATTTCATCCAATAGCTCGCTCGTTCTGCAGCGAGTGCCGCTCTGTCACCCAACAGTGCTTGGCCCACGTCCCCGGCCGCGCCAACTGACAACGCAATCACCCCCTCGCTATTCTCTTCAAGCCAAAGTTTACTGACATAGGGCAACCCCAGGTGCTGGCCCTCGGTGTAGGCTCTTGAAATCAACAGCGTGAGATTGTGGTAGCCCGCTTGGCTCATGGCCAACAGGCACAAAGGGTAGGCCCGCTCTGGGTCATCCGCATCCATCACCATCAGGTCTACCCCAAAGATGGGCTGAACGCCTGCGGCAATTGCGGCTTTGTGGAATTTGATCAGTCCGTAAAAATTACACACGTCGGTAACGGCCACGGCAGGCATATCAAGCTCTGCGACCCGACCTATCAGAGATTTTATGCGAACCAGGCCGTCGACCAGGGAGTACTCGGTGTGCAGGCGTAAGTGAACAAACTCAGTCATACAATGATTCTATACGGCTTGCCGCAAATGTTGTACAAAAGCTAGCATACAGCCAATATTTTTTTTATCGGAGCGAAACTGCGGCGGTGAATCGGCGTCACACCGAGTGCCCCTAAAGCCTGTAAATGCGCAGCTGTGGGATAGCCTTTGTTGCTAGCAAACCCATAACCCGGATACACACTGTCCAGGGCAATGAGAGCGTTATCTCTGTGTACCTTCGCCAGAATTGAGGCAGCGGCAATGGCCGGCACCCTGTCGTCTCCTCTAACCACGGCTTCCGATGCATACTGCCAATGGGGCAAGCGATTACCATCCACTAAAATATATTCAGGCTGACACTGCAGCGCCTGAACTGCGCGATGCATCGCTAGAAGGGAGGCCTGCAAGATATTCAGCTCATCAATTTCCGCAACACTGGCACTACCAATCGCCCAGCCCAGAGCACGCGACCTAATCAGCTGGGCCAATGTCTCCCTGCGTGAAGCGGTCAGTTTCTTTGAATCACGCAGCCCCTCTATTGGCAGCTGCGGATCTAGAATGACGGCGGCTGCTACCACACTCCCGGCGAGTGGCCCGCGCCCCACTTCGTCCACGCCGGCCAAAGCAGAGCCTTTGTAACCACATTCAAAAACATCTTTCATCGCCACTCGCGGAAGTTCCGACTACGTGTCATTTCGCACTAGCGATCCGCACAAAGTATCGTTGCGCTAGCTGCCAACTCGCCATCTACCTCAGAGTTGACATCGAACTTCCAAATTCCACGACGCTGTGAAACGACAGTAGCGCGCAACATCACCCGATCACCGGGCACACAGGGACGCTTAAAACGAAGCTTATCGGCGCCCGCAAAATAATATGTCGAACCATCCTCGTTAGTCTTACCTTGACTATAAAAGCCTAAAATTGCAGCCGACTGAGCCATTGCCTCAAGCAACAACACGCCAGGAAAGATGGGGTTGTCTGGAAAGTGTCCGTCAAAATAGGGCTCATTGATACTGAGGTTCTTATAAGCAACGATGAACTCGCCCGCTTCCAGTTCCACCACGCGATCGACCAATAAGAATGGGGAGCGATGCGGCAAGTGCCTGCGAATGTCCGTGATATTCATCATCTTAAGTATGGCGCCGAAAGCTGTCGAGTCTAATCGATACCGCAGTCAGTCCAGCGCCCAGAACGTCTATTCTTTCGCCGACAGTTGGTTCAATTTATCCGTTAGCTGTGCAGTGATGCTGTAACTGGGTTCGGCATGGATTACCGCGTTACGCTGCAGCAAAAGACCAATACCATCCGCCTCAATAATTTCACGCAAAACCTCTTGCACCTTTGGCGCCATTTCCTCCAACAGTGACTGACCCGCGGACTGCTCAGCCTGCTGCAGTTTACCGGTCACATGATCAAGATCGTCTTGCAGACTGCTTAACTGCTGCTGAGCAGCAATCTTCTGTTCCTGACTCATCACCGCCGCGTCTTTCTGGAACGTCTTTAGCAGCGCTTCACCCTCTGCCTTAAGTCGCTCATACTCGGCTTTGTTTTTCTTGAATTCTTCCTCGTTTCTAATCTCATCGACACGCTTTTGGGCAACATCTGTTTGCAGGATAGCTCCCTGCACATCAACCACAGCTATTTTTCCCTGGGTCCAACCAAGGCTCGGCACCGAGAATGCCACCAAAGCAAGTGAGAGTTTAAATAATCTAGACACGTTCTTCTCCAAAAATTAATAAAAGTAAATTAGAAACCACGACCCAAAGTAAATTGAAATACCTCTTCTTCGTCAAAGTCACCAGAGTTTATCGGTTTAGCAAGACTGAAAGACATAGGACCAAAACCCGTGATCCAGGTCAAACCTACGCCTACTGAATAACGTAGCTCACCTAAGTCAACGTCATTGCAGCTCTGCTGCAATGGTCCACAACTGGTGTCAAACACATTACCCGCATCTAGAAAAAAAGCAGTACGCAACTGGCTTTGATCCTTGATAAACGGGAGCGGAAACAACAACTCAGCACCGCCCTCGATCAACACGTTCCCGCCAAAGGGATCATTGTCATTATCGACCACTGCGTACGCCAACTGTCCGTTGCTGGCAACATACCCGAATTCGCTGCCGTCGGGGCCACCGATTTGCGTCGGATTACCTTCAGCATCTATTGCAGTAACAGGCTGCACCACGCGGTATTGTTCAGCCGGCGTACTGCGTGGTCCCAGTGTATTGCTCTCATAACCTCTTACTGAGCCAAAACCGCCGGCGAAATAATTCTCATAGAAAGGCAAGCCGGTGGTGTTGCCGTAACCGTCGCCATAACCCAGCTCCGTGCGCAGACGAAGTGTCCAAGTGTTCAAAAACGGCACCGGATAGAATACCTGAGCTTCATAGGTCAACTTGTAGAACTCAAGGTCGGAGATCGCGGGCGCTGACA
>CAJXWP010000045.1 GCA_913062625.1 uncultured Haliea sp.
ACACACCTCACGGAACTGCGCGACAAACTGCTGCGCGCCCTGTTAGCCGTGCTGCTGGTGTTTATTTGCCTGTTCCCGTTTGCCAACGATATCTACACATTCGTCTCGGAGCCTTTGCGTGCCCTTTTGCCTCCAGGCGCAACCATGATTGCCACCGAGGTCGCCTCACCCTTTTTTACGCCGTTCAAACTTTCCCTAGTTACAGCAGTTTTTCTGGCAATGCCCTACGTGTTGTATCAGGCCTGGAGTTTTATCGCGCCGGGAATGTACAAGCATGAAAAGCGCCTAGCAATTCCACTGCTCGCCTCCAGTGTCCTATTATTTTATGCGGGCTCAGCCTTTGCCTACTACGTTGTCTTTCCACTGATATTCGCTTTTTTTACCAGCGTGGCACCCCAAGACATCACCATCATGACCGACATCAATAGCTACCTTAACTTCGTGCTGAAATTATTTTTTGCTTTTGGCTTGGCGTTTGAAATTCCAATCGTGGCGATACTGATGATTTGGGCCGGCATCACCACGGCCGAAAAGCTCGCCAAAAAGCGCCCTTACATTATTGTGGGCTGCTTTATTTTCGGCATGCTACTGACCCCGCCCGACATCATTTCCCAGTCACTACTGGCGATACCCATGTGGCTGCTATTTGAAATTGGTGTTTATATCGGTGGACTGACGCAGCCCTCCAAAAAAGCGGGTGACTCCTAGCGTTTGGCCATCAGACCGCCATCTGCAACGAGCGTAATTCCCGTGGTGAATGCTTCCGAAGCCAGATAAAACACCGGGTTGAGAATCTCCTCCGTTTCCGCGATACGAGGAATCAGCGCAGCGGCCACCATACCCTCGCCGTAATGTGGTAGTGCCGCAATGGCACCATCGGTCAGGTCTGAGTGATAGCTCCCCGGAGCCAAGGCATTGACCCGAATATTCCACGGCGCCCACTCCTGCGCCATCACTTCGGTCAAGGCCTTCAAGGCTGCCTTGGTCGCTGCATAAATGCCAGAGTACGCAGGCGTGCACAAGGCGGCGACTGACAACATATTAATCATGCATCCACCGCCGTGCTCGCCCATGCGCGGCGCAAGTCTTGAGGCCAGATACCAAGCGCCTTTCAAATTGACATCCATCATCTTGTCAAACGCAGTGGTCGTAATCTCCGACAGTGGACCCAGCGCAACGTTGATACCCGCATTGTTGACCAGCACATCGACACGACCAAAACGCTCATACGCCGCAACAATGAGGGCGTCAAGGTCAGCCACCTCACCCATATGGGCGGCTTGCGCCATTGCAGTGCCTCCCGCTTCCTCAATAAGCGCGACCACCTCCTGGCAGGATGCGATCTTGCGGCTGGCCACGACAACCTGAGCACCCTCGCGCGCAAACCCCACAGAGATGGCGCGACCCAAGCCGCGACTGCCGCCGGTTACAATGACCACTTTATCCTTGAACTTATCTCCCATTGCTAGCATCTCCATCGCAATTTTCTACTCGATACCATTAATATCGCTGAACAATTACACTATCATGAAGCAGCCCGATCGCCACGGAACAAACTCATGATGTCTGCACTAGTTAAACCTTTTGACCCACGCCGCGCGATATGTGTGTCAGCACGCCTCGAGTCGTTCCAGATCTCAGACATCTGATGTCGTCTCGCGCCCAAAAGGGCCTGCCTGCCCTGCTCCCGGTTTTAGCGCTGCTTTCCCAGTATAAACTGCGTCTGGTCGGCGCCAGCATCGCCCTGTTATTTACTGCTGGGGCCACTCTCTCACTGGGGCGAGGCTTGCAAATACTAATAGACCAAGGCTTCGGAGGCGAGTCCAGTGCCGGCCTTAAAAGTGCCATTGCACTGCTGATTGCCATCGCAGCGGCCATGGCGGTGGGTACGTTTGTCCGGTTTTATCTGGTGTCTTGGCTGGGAGAACGGATCAGCGCTGATATCCGCAAAAGCGTTTTTGACAACATTGTTCGCCTGCATCCAGGATTTTTTGAAACCAATCGCAGTGGGGAGATTATGTCGCGACTGACCACCGACACCACCCTGCTGCAAACCATCATCGGCTCTTCCTTTAGTATGGCGCTGCGCAGCAGCCTCACCACCAGCGGCGCGCTGGTCCTGATGTTTATCACCAATCTGAAGCTCAGTTTGATCATTGCGGTAGGCGTACCTCTGGTGCTGCTGCCGATACTGGTATTCGGTCGACGGGTGAGGAAGCTTTCTAATCAAAGCCAGGACAGCATTGCAAGCGTGGGCAGCTACGTCGGCGAAGTGATCCAGCATATCCGGGTGGTACAGAGTTATACGCGCGAACAATTCGAGTCTGACGCTTTCGACCGCGAAGTGGAGCGCGCCTTTGAAATCGCGCGCCGCCGCATCTGGCAGCGCTCACTGCTCATTTGCGGCGCCATATTGCTGTTGTTCGTCGGGATGTCTGGCATGTTGTGGGAAGGCGGCCAAGATGTCATTAACGGCAGCATGACCGGTGGGGAGCTGGGCGCCTTTGTCTTTTACGCCATTATGGTCGGCAGCGGTGTGGCGACAATCTCTGAAGTCTGGGGTGACCTCCAGCGTGCCGCAGGCGCTTCAGAGCGCCTCGTGGAATTGATCAATACCCATAGCCTGATTGATGATCCCGGCACCTTGGCCTCAACACCCATCAGTGCACAGCCCGAACTGCAGATGGAGCGCGTCTCTTTTTACTACCCCAGCCGGCCCAAGCAAGCCGCATTAGAAAACTTTACGCTGCGCATTGAAGCCGGTAAAAGCCTCGCTTTGGTAGGACCCTCAGGGGCAGGTAAATCCACCGTGTTCGAATTATTACAGCGCTTTTACGACCCGCAGCAGGGCCAGGTCGCGCTCGATGGACAGGATGTCCGCACTATGGGCCTTAAAACATTGCGTGAGCATATAGCGCTCGTGCCGCAACAACCGGCACTGTTTACCGGCGACGTGCGCTATAACATTGCATATGGCAAGCTGGACGCCACCGATGACGAAGTGGTTGCGGCCGCGCGCGCCGCTCATGCCCACACCTTTATCACTGCGCTGCCCGAGGGCTATGGAAGCCATCTTGGGGAACAAGGCGTCAGACTGTCTGGCGGGCAACGCCAGCGCATTGCGCTGGCTAGGGCGATTCTCAACGACCCGAAAATTCTTTTACTGGATGAGGCAACCAGCGCGCTGGACACCGAAAGTGAATACCAGGTGCAACTGGCCCTGCAGGAACTGATGAAAAACCGTACCACCGTCATTATTGCCCACCGTCTGTCTACTATTTTGCATGCGGATAATATTGCGGTGCTGGACGAGGGCCAGCTGATTGCCACAGGCACTCATGATCAGCTATTGGTGGAATGCGAGCTCTACGCCCGCCTGGCCAGCCTGCAGTTTCGTGAGCCTGATTTGAGCGATATCACTGGCACCGCTAAGGCTCGCGCGGTCTAGTGACGCAAGCGGTGCTAGAACGTTCTACCAGCGTTTTCTGTTGCCTTCGACAATTAAGCCTCCCCATCACTGAGTACCGCTGGCCCATAGCGGGCGATAAACTCCGGCGGCAGACGGCGGGGGCGGCCGCTACTAAGCTCGACACACACGAAACGCATTCTGGCTCGCAGTAGCGTGATGCCATCAGCGACGCGAATAACCTGAAAATGGCGTGCCATCGTCAACTTTTTATCCCATTCAACAATCCACGTGGCAACCATGACCTCGTCACCTTCTTGAGAAGCGCGTAAATAATCAAATTCACTGTGCGTGATGACCATCGCACGATCCAAATCTCGGTAGCAGTCCAAGCTCAGACCTACTGCCTCTGAGTGAGCCCAAGCCGCTCGCTGACACCAATCAACATATACTAGATTATTAGTGTGATGGAGACCGTCGATGTCTGCGGCTTGCACATGGGCCTGTAAAATATGAGGGCCGGGATGATCCCATTCCTGATCCAACTCAGTCACAGCGTCTCCAATGGAGTCATGTCCACATCGCTCTCCAGTGGTTTTATCGCGAATTGAGTATACCCATAAAAAATAGCGACGAGCGGACACAGCCAGTTAAAAAAGGCAAAGGGTGCATACGTAAACGTCGCCACGCCCAGTGTCGCAGACATATAAGCACCGCAGGTGTTCCAGGGGATCAGTGCTGAGGTTAGGGTGCCGGAATCTTCCAATGTTCGCGACAGGTTTAGCCTAGACAGGCCCCGACGCTGATATTCATCCTTATACATACGCCCCGGAAGGGCAATGGAAATGAACTGGTCGGCAGCCAAAATATTCGTTCCAAAGCAGGTCAGCACGGTCACTGAAATTAACGAACCCGTGCTCTTGACCCCGCTAAGCGCAAGCTGCAGCAGTAAACTCAGAATTCCCGTGCGCTCCAGCACGCCACCAAACCCCAGAGCACAAATAATCAACCACACCGTGTTGAGCATACTGCTCATACCCCCTTTACTGAGCAAAGCATCCAGCAACGCGTTCCCGCTATTGGACGTGTAACCGTCGAACAGGCTTATCCAGACACCCTTACACAGCGCAAAAACTCTGCCCACATCGCCAGAGCCGCCGGCCAGCTTAATCACGGAATCGGGCTGAAAGGCGACGGCGAATACAGCGCCCACAAGCGCGCTAACAACAATGGAAGGGTAGGCAGGAAACCGTTTGTAGACCAAAACCAGCATCAACAGTAATGGCGTCAGAAGAAATATTCCGATATTGAATTCGCTAGACAGCGCCTTTTGCAATTCATCGATTTCACGAGGCGCAACAGCTTCCGAGTTGCCGATAAAAGCAAACACTATCAAAGCAAGCACAAAACTGGGCACTGTCGTCCAAAGCATGTTCCGGATATGGTCGAACAGGTCTACGCTACTCACTGCCGCAGCCAAATTAGTGGTGTCCGACATGGGGGATAATTTATCGCCAAAGTAGGCGCCTGAAATAATAGCTCCCGCAGTGATGGCCGGTGACAATTGAAAGCTAGCCGAAATACCCATCAGTCCGATCCCGAGCGTACCGGCCACCGTCCAGGAGCTACCTATGCTGATCGCGACAATGGCGCAAATAGCAGCACTGGCGGCATAAAAGACACTTGGGTTAAGTACTTCCACCCCGTAATAGATCATAGCCGGCACCGTGCCACACACTATCCAAGTGCCAATCAGCATGCCGACCGACAATAAAATCAGAATCGGAGCGAGGCCCACCTCGATGCCATCGACAATGCCTTTTTGCGCTTCCAGCCATGGAATACCAACACATCGCCCCACCAGAGCAGCGACACAAGAGGCCAGCACCAGCGCTATCTGGTTAGCGCCATAAGACGAGTCGGCCCCAAACAGATAGACCGAAGTGGCCAGAAGCGCGACCAAAAAAATGATCGGCATCAGGGCCAAAACCAGTGTCAGCTGGCGGGGATGCTGCGAGGAAGCCGTTGAGATTTGCGTTACTCCTTATATTTTAGCTCGGACATGTAGACTTTTTTGCCGTCAAGCCCGCACAATGCCTGAGATCAGAGGGCTGGTGCACTCGGAGCGCCACCGTGCAGCAGACAAATCACCTGATCTTGCGGACCCAAAGGCGGTAAAAGAAGCGCTGACCGACCACGTCTGGGTTGAGGTCCCCTCGTATTAGCATATCGTATAATGCTATGTATTATTCACGCGGCTCAAATGCTGTGCTAAAGTCGCGCGTGCTGGGAGACCAATGTCGGCCGTCGTCGCTTTGGAAACGGCACACAGTTCCTTGAAGCTGACGCAGAGGCTCATTTTTGACTCTTCGCCGGCAGCATACATAAACAAAGGTACGGGGTTACACACCACATGCGCATCGCCATTCCTAAAGAAACGCATCCGGACGAAAACCGGATACCCATTACACCCGATAACGCCAAGAAATTGTGCGCTATGGGAGCCGATCTGGTTGTCGAGTCCGGGATGGGCCTCGGTGCCGGTTTTTCTGATTCCGAATACACAGATGCAGGGGCAACTATTTCCCAAGACCGCAATGCGCTGTTCAGCAGCGCAGATCTCCTACTGCGACTGCGCAAACCGCAGCTGGAGGAGATCGCATTAATGAAGCGCGGTGCTATTCACATCAGCTATCTAGACCCTTTCAACGAGCATGCACTGGTTAATGGATTCAAAGAAGGTGGCATCACTGCCATCAGCATGGAGATGATACCGCGCACCACTCGCAGTCAGAAAATGGATGCTCTGAGCTCCCAAGCGAACCTAGCGGGCTATGTCATGGTCATGCAAGCCGCGACCCACCTGCCGCGTATTTTTCCTATGATGATGACGCCAGCGGGCACGCTAAAGCCGGCCAATGTATTTGTTATCGGCGCCGGTGTGGCGGGCCTGCAGGCCATCGCCACAGCGAAACGTCTCGGCGCCAAGGTCACAGCCTTTGATACTCGCCCAGTAGTGGCAGAGCAGGTACGCTCAGTGGGCGCGAAATTTCTGGAAATTGACCTCGGCGAAACCGGCGAGACTGCCGACGGCTATGCCAAGCAGCTGACACCAGAACAAATAGACATACAACAGCAGGCGCAAAAAGCAGTGATCGCTAAATCAGACGTAGTGATTACGACTGCGCAGGTATTTGGGCGCAAGCCTCCGGTACTGGTCACTAAAGACATGATCGAGGGAATGGCACACGGATCGGTGATTGTCGATATGGCGGCTGAAACAGGCGGCAACGTCGAAGGCTCTGTCCCTAATGAGATCGTTCAAATCGCAGGCGTCACCGTGATCGGCAAAGGCAACCTCGCCGGAGAAGTGGCGCGCGATGCCAGCCAGATGTACTCCTCCAATCTGTTCAGTCTTGTGGAAGACAACTGGAGCGACGAGGAGAAGAAATTCGTGGTTGATTTCGAGCACGATATTTTGCCTGGTTGCATCATCACCCATGGCGGTGAAGTCACCAACACAACGATCAAGAATATTCTCGAAGGAGGTGCATAACATGATACCTGTTGAAGTTTTCCTCACGTTTATCCTCATGTTGTCCATTTTTCTGGGCTTCGAACTCATTAATAAGGTGCCCGCCACCTTGCACACGCCCTTGATGTCAGGTGCCAACGCAATCTCAGGAGTGACCGTAGTAGGCGCAATAAGCCTGGCCGGCAGCGGCCAGCAGGATCTGGCCAACTGGCTGGGTGCAGCAGCAGTCGCTCTGGCCACTATTAACGTAGTGGGCGGTTACCTGGTCACTGATCGCATGCTCGCCATGTTTAAGAAGAAGGGGAGCTGATAACTATGGATATTCTGACTCAATACGCCTATATCGTGTCCGCCGCACTGTTCATTTATGGATTGAAGCAACTAAGCTCGCCCGCAACAGCGCGTCGCGGTAACGCTATTTCATCTCTGGGCATGCTGATTGCCATCGTGGCAACGCTAGTGGGCCAAGACATTGTCGACTTCCAGTGGATTGCCATTGGCATCGTGATCGGCGGCATCATCGGTGGTACGGCCGCGCGCATGGTGCAAATGACTAAAATGCCGGAAATGGTCGCCCTGTTTAACGGGTTTGGCGGCATGGCCAGCTTACTCGTTGGCTGGGCTGCTTTCGCCTTCAGACCAGACGTCGGCACCTTCACACTCGTTACGATTATCCTGTCCATCTTAATTGGTGGTGTCACCTTTACCGGCTCTATGATCGCCTACGGTAAACTCTCAGAAAGAATTAGCAGCGCCGCGCTTTTATTCAGCGGCCAGCAGGTGGTGAACAGTCTCATCGTTCTGGGCATTGTGGGCAGTTCGATTATGTTTTGTCTGGAGCCCAGCAGCGGCGGATGGCTGTTTTGGGTCATTGGTCTGTCACTGCTATTCGGCGTGATGGTAGTGATACCCATCGGCGGGGCTGACATGCCCGTGGTGATTTCGCTGCTGAACTCCTACTCAGGTCTAGCAGCCTGCGCCGCGGGCTTCGCAGTGGACAACAATATTTTGATCGTGGCGGGCGCTTTGGTTGGCGCTTCCGGTATCATTTTGACGCAAGTCATGTGCAAAGCCATGAACCGTTCTCTGACCAATGTACTGTTCTCCGGTTTCGGCAGTGGAAAAGTGGAAACCAGTAAAGTGGAGGGTGAAATTAAACCCATCATTGCTGAAGACGCCTTCTACATTTTAGAAGCCGCCAGCACCGTGGCCATTGTTCCAGGTTACGGTATGGCGGTCGCTCAGGCGCAGCATGTGGTGAAGGAGTTGGCCGAGTTGTTGGAAAAAAATGGGGCTGAAGTTAGCTTTGGCATTCATCCCGTCGCCGGTCGTATGCCAGGGCATATGAACGTGCTGCTGGCTGAAGCCGACGTCCCCTATGACCAGCTGCTGGAAATGGACGAGATTAACCCACGCATGGAAAATGTGGATGTCGCTATCGTCATCGGCGCTAATGACGTGGTGAACCCTGCTGCCCGGGAAAATGAATCGTCCCCCATTTATGGCATGCCAGTGATTAACGTTGACCACGCGCGTACGGTCTTCGTACTAAAACGCTCTATGGCGTCAGGCTTCGCTGGGATCGAAAATCCACTCTTTTATAAAGAGAATACGCGCATGCTGTTTGGCGATGCCAAGGAATCTATTGCCGGGTTGGTAAGAGAATTCTCTTAAGCACTTAAGCGCCTTTCAAAATGCCGGCCATCGCGCCGGCATTTTTTTTGCTAGTGGAACATCTGTAGGACTCGACCCGCCCTCATGATCGCTCCCAGTCAAAAGCCAACACATCCCTGATGTCAGATGATCCCGTCTTCAACATCAGCAATCGATCAATACCCAGAGCCACACCACTGCAATCTGGCAGACCGCTTACCAATGCGGCTAACAGCTGTTCGTCTAATGCACGCTGAACCTGGCCACGCTGGCGGCGCAAGACGTTATCACGCTCGAAGCGCTGACGCTGCTCTGGGGCATCTGTGAGCTCACAATAACCATTGGCCAGCTCCATTCCATCGACATAGAGCTCAAAGCGCTGTCCGACCCATACATCGTCGGCCTGAACAACACATGAGAGGGCCGCTTGAGACGCCGGATAATCATAGACAAAACATACCCCTTCGCCAGCCAGCTGTGGCTCAAGCACATGACTCATCAACAGATCCAGCCATAAGTCTCGATCACCGCTTAGGCTGCCGGGGTCAAGATGGCGACGAGCGACCGCTTCCAACTCAGCAAGGGTCGCGGTGAAAGGGTCAATCTGGAGGCATTGCTGAAACAGCTCACGATAGCTGTACTTCTTTACGGGCCTCGGTCCCAGGCAACAGTGCGCCAGATCCGCCACTTCCACCATCAACTGATGGTAATCAAAACCGGGGCGATACCATTCGAGTAAACTGAATTCCGGATTGTGCCGAGAACCCGCTTCGCCGCTACGAAATGCCTTGGTAATCTGAAAAATGGGCTCAGCGAACGCGGCGAGCAGGCGCTTCATCATATATTCAGGTGATGTCTGCAAGAGCCGCGACTGACCCGAGAATGGGTCAGCTTCGACGATCAGCGGTTCAATAGAAGGATCTGTTATGCCGTTGCGACACAACAGCGGGGTTTCTACTTCGAGGATCGAGCGATCAGCGAAAAACTGGCGTAGCGTAGCCAATAACTCGGCCCGCTGTCGAATACACTCAATGTCCGCGACAGGCCGCCAAGTCACGTCCAGCTACTCGACTGCCACAATCAGGACTTGCTCGCGCGGCTCTGGTATTCGCCGGTGCGCGTATCGACCCGAATCACTTCTCCCATACTGATGAATAAAGGAACCTTAACAACCGCCCCGGTGCTCAGCGTCGCCGGCTTGGTACCGCCGGTGGCGGTGTCGCCCTTTAGACCCGGATCAGTTTCTGTGATCTCCAACTCCACAAAGTTTGGCGGTGCAACGGATAAAGGCGCCCCATTGAAGAGCGTAATATCACATTTGTCCTGTGCCTTTAGCCATAAATGGCTATCCGCTACAGCAGCCGCATCGGCCTGGTATTGCTCAAACGTATCGGGCTCCATGAAATACCAAAACTCACCATCGGTATACAGATACTCCATATCGCGCTCGATGACATCGGCGCCCTCGAGTGACTCCCCGGATTTAAACGTGCGCTCCCACTGCCGCCCTGTCTTTAGGTTGCGCAATCTTACGCGGTTGAAGGCTTGGCCTTTGCCAGGTTTCACAAGCTCGTTTTCCAAAATACTGCACGGATCGCCATCGAGCATGACTTTCAGGCCCGAGCGGAATTCATTCGTAGAAAAGTTTGGCATAACGCTCTCATTTGGTTGCTTCAAAAAGCAGCTTACAATACAGCAGGTCGCCTGCCAATGGCAGGTCATCGCATCAGCATGGCGATGAGACTCCAATGATGCTTCTGGCGGAGAAGCGTTGCACCGGCTCTCCCCCTTGCCATAAGGTGACAGCATGCGACAGCACAGTGGTCAGAAAATGACGGCTTTGAACGCTAGATTTTTCTTTGTTGCTTGTCAGAAATACCCAGTAAATACAGAATCGCATCTAAGCCCAGAGTCGATATCGACTGCTCGGCCGATTTTTGGACCAGAGGTTTTGCGCGAAAAGCGATTCCCAATCCAGCGATACTCAGCATCGGCAAATCGTTAGCGCCATCACCCACAGCAATAACCTGCTGTAAGTCTATGCCTAGATCGTCAGCCAATTGCCGCAACAGTTGAGCCTTGCGTGCGCCATCCACAATTTCGCCCTGAATGTTGCCCGTAACCACCCCGTGGGCAATGTCGAGTTCATTGGCGTATACATAATCCATGCCCAATCGCGCTTGCAGGTGCTTGGCGAAATAAGTGAAGCCTCCAGAGAGTATGGCCGTCTTGTATCCCAGCGTGCGAAGCGTGGCAATCAAATGCTCCGCGCCCTCGGTGATTTTCAATCCGCTCGCCACGCGGTCTAAGGCACTCTCTTCCAGTCCTTCCAGCAGAGCGACACGGGCGCGAAAACTCTCACTGAAGTCGATCTCTCCCCGCATGGCGCGCTCGGTTATCGCGCTGACCTGCTCGCCGACGCCCGCCAGTTTGGCCAGCTCGTCGATAACCTCTGCTTCGATCAGCGTCGAGTCCATATCGAACGCGACGAGCCTCCGAGTGCGGCGGTACATATTGTCCTGCTGAAAAGCTAAATCAACCTCCAGCGCACCAGCAACCTCCAGCAATTCACGTCGAAAGTCGGCGGGGTCGCGTATCGCACCACGAGCCGAAAACTCCACACAGGCCTTGCTCAGAGCCGGCGGTTCGCCGAGCGGTATGCGGCCTGACAAGCGATTAATACTGTCTATGTTGAGCCCATGTTTCGCTATCACAGCCGTCACACGTGCGAGTTGGTCCGACGTAATTTTGCGCGCCAAAAGCGTAATGATGTAGCGCGCCAGACCCTGAGCCTCAACCCAGTCGGAATAACTCTCGGGGGACACCACACTGGTCACTACGCGCAAATCGCGCTCCAAAGCGTAATGACGCACCGCCTCCACCACCTGCTCGCCGGCGTAGTTCTCTGACAACTCCACCAACAAGCCCAACGATAAAGTGGCGTGTATAACGGACTGGCCAATGTCGAGAATGCTCACAGAATGGTTCGCCAAGATTGACGCCAATCCAGCGGTGAATCCCGGCTGATCTTCGCCGGAAATAGTGATAAGTAATATATGATTCACTCACGGGTTCCACAGTGATCTTGGCCCACTATTCTACCTGTTCGTGACAAGGGCTGAAAAGCGCCCTTTCAAGGGCCTGCGGCTGCGCATTCAATATCGCGTGCTCAAAAACGGGTATTTGGCGCCATGTCTGGTTTATACTGGCGCCGTCGTCATTGGGTAGGTCCGTCACCGCGCGTGAATAATCGCTTTACTAACACGAACCTCGGCCAACAACTGGCAATTCTCACTGCAGGATTATGCCTGCTGGTGGGTCTTGCCCTTGTCATTTTGGGCGCAATTTCCACCCGCCATATGCAAACGCTATTGCAGGAGGAATACGGCAGCGCTCTGGCTACGCTGGTGGCGACCCGCGTCAGCAGCGCCTTGGAAAATGGTGACCTGCTCAGCATTTCAGCCTCGCTGCAGCGTATTATCGATACGTCTGCAGCACAGGCGATCCTGATTCAGGACGTAGAAGGCAAGACACTCAGGCAAATGGGCGAAACCAACGGGCCAAGCCTGCATCAATACAGCGCACCGGTGCATATCGAAGCTGACATCGCCGGCGAAGTCGTGATGACCATCAACGCAGAAAATGCCCATGCCGCGCAGCTGCGCTTTATTTTAAGCATGCTGGGCCTTGCGGTACTGCTCAGTCTAGCGGTGTACGGTGTCAGTCGCCGTTTTGGGCAGCAATGGGGAAACCGCCTGTCCGATCTGACGCGCAAGATCGCACTCGAAGAGGAGAACCCGAGGGCACGACGGACGAATGAGCTGTTGCTGCTGTCCAATCAAATTGATGCCCTGCCAATGGATCTGCTACGCACCCGCAGTGAACCAAGCCCGCAGGACGAAAACTACCAAACGACGGCAGTGTTGTACCTGCACCTCTCCAGCCTCGAGCATTATGTCGATACGCTCGACGAACTTTCTCTGCAACGCTATACAGATCGCCTACATCAGGTGGTTTACGCCGCAGCGGGTTTTTATGCGGGGGATTTGCAGGTCGCTCGTCAATTTGGCCTCGCTATTTACTTTAGCGGACACAACACTGCTGGTAGCGCCGCATTTCGAGCCGCATCCTGTGCCTGGCTGGTGCAGGCCGCAAGCCGGGCATTGGAAAAGCAGATGTCGTTGTCGCTTTCCCTGTCAATGGCCATTGCACAGAGCGAACTGGGCGTGGGGGATGGCACCGATATCTATCCGGGACTGTACACGCAGCATACGCTCGATGAGTTGCAGACCGTCTGCGCCAGCAGGCCTCCCAACATTCTGCTTTCACCCACTATCTGCGACGACACAGACGTAGCCGGACGGCTGCAGCATAGACCGACCGAGGTAATGGATTACTCTGTTATTGAGGAGTTCGCTGGGCCCTATCAGGATTTACTGGAGCGTCAATTGCGCCTAATACTGAAGCGGTTGACCGATCCAACGAGACTCTAAGCTATTGCGGCTCAGCCCGCTTGAAGGGCTCCACACTCATACTGTCCACTTTCTGGAAACCACGGGGCAGCTTGTTTCCGCGCCGACCGCGCTCGCCATGATAATGCTCGAGGTCCTTCATTTTAAAGTTTTGGTGGCGCTTACCGGAATAAATCACAATGGTATCTCGTGCCGTAAATACCTGTATAGCCACAACATATTCCTCGCGAGCTTGCACCCGTGCAGAGGGAATACCGATAATTTTATTGCCCTTACCCCTGGCCATCTGAGGCAGATCCGTCAGTGGGAAGACCAGCAAGCGACCCTCGCTGGTGACCGCCGCAACCTGCGCTTCCTCTAATGATTGAATCGCCACGGGATGTAGCACCTGCCCCCCTTTGGGTAGGCTGATGACCCCTTTGCCTGCGCGATTTTTGGACTGTAAATCACCCAGCCTAGCGACGAAGCCATATCCAGCGTCGCTGGACAACAAATACAAACTGTCGTCCGCACCCATCATCAAGCCGCCGAAGCTCGCCCCCGAAGGCGGATTGATACGCCCCGTTACCGGCTCACCCTGACCCCGCGCCGAGGGTAGGTTGTGGGAGGGCAGCGTGTAAGCGCGGCCCGTTGAATCCAGTATCACGACAGGTTGGTTACTGCGCCCATAAGCACACATTTGATAGCTGTCTCCGGACTTGTAGCTGAGGCTAGTAGGGTCGATATCGTGCCCCTTTGCCGCCCTGATCCAGCCTTTTTCTGACATCACCACCGTGATCGGATCAGCGGTAACCAGCTCAAGCTCACTGAAGGCTTTGGCGTCAGTCCTCACTACCAATGGCGAACGGCGCTCGTCGCCATATTTTTCTGCCACGGCAAGCAGCTCCTTCTTGATCAAACTCTTGACCCGAGCTTCGCTGCCTAAGACTTTTTGCAGCTGGTCGCGCTCCTGCTGCAATTGCTCCTGCTCCGCGCTGATAATCATTTCTTCCAGCTTCGCCAGATTACGCAGTTTCAACTCAAGAATAGCCTCAGCCTGAATATCGGTAATCCCGAAACGCTTGATAAGCGCGGCCTTGGGCTTTTCCTCGGTGCGAATGATATGAATCACTTCGTCAATATTAAGGAACGCAACGAGGTAACCGTCTAGGATATGCAGCCTCTTCAGTACACGATCGAGGCGGTATTCCAGTCGGCGCCGAACGGTAGAGGTGCGAAATTTCAGCCACTCCTTGAGGATTTTATCCAGCCCTTTAACCCCCGGGCGGCCATCGATACCAATCATATTGAGATTGACTCGGTAGCTGCGCTCCAGATCAGTGCTGGCGTACAAGTGGCTCATAAGGGCCTCAAGGTCGACGCGATTGGAGCGCGGCACCACCACCAGACGCGTCGGATTTTCATGATCCGACTCATCCCTCAGATCCGCAACCATGGGCAACTTTTTAGCCTGCATCTGCTGCGCAATCTGCTCCAACACCTTAGATCCGCCTACCTGATGGGGCAGAGCGGTGATCACGATATCGCCGCCCTCCGGTTCCCACACCGCGCGCATGCGCAACCCGCCACGGCCTGTTTGATACAGCGCGAGAATATCTTCGCGCGGCGTGATGATTTCCGCATTAGTGGGGAAGTCAGGCGCCTGAATATGCTCACACAGCTGCGCCACTGTGGCTTTGGGGGAGTCCAACAGCATGACCGTTGCCGCCACCACCTCTCGCAGATTGTGCGGAGGGATGTCTGTAGCCATACCGACGGCAATCCCCGTCGTGCCGTTCAAAAGCACATTAGGCACCTGCGCAGGCAATACCACCGGCTCATCCATCGTGCTGTCAAAGTTCGGTGTCCAATCCACCGTGCCCTGACCCAGCTCACTGAGTAAGACGTCGGCATAGGCGGTGAGACGCGACTCGGTATAGCGCATAGCGGCAAAAGACTTCGGGTCATCGGGCGAACCCCAATTGCCCTGTCCGTCCACCAGCGGGTAGCGATAACTAAAGTCCTGCGCCATCAGCACCATGGCTTCGTAGGCAGCGCTGTCCCCATGCGGATGGAACTTACCGATAACGTCGCCAACGGTGCGCGCCGACTTTTTGAATTTGGCAGAAGACTTCAGTCCCAGCTCACTCATGGCATAAATAATGCGCCGCTGCACGGGCTTGAGTCCGTCTCCCACGTGCGGGAGCGCACGATCAAGAATGACGTACATGGAATAATCCAGGTAGGCCTTCTCGGCGTAGAGTTTCAGTGACACCTGCTCGGTGCCGTCTTTATCGATTTCCAAAATTTCGGACATTAAACGCTGGCCTGTATAACGACTATCTGAATTAACTTCGACTGAATGATCCCACAACGGTTGCGCCAAGCGAGGCGAAGTTTATGGAAAATCCAACGCTCTGTGTAATGCTCGCAAAGGCGAGTGTAGCAGGCGCCCTCAAAGTCAGACCCTGTTACGACCGCCGTTGAAGCATTATAGTAGCAACTAATGCGCTGACGGAGAACGTTGCGCCCAAGTTTTGTTAACATCACCCCGGGATGAAACGGCGATGCAATGAATCTACAGTGGCAAACCCTATCATTCACCCAGCTGACACTGGAAAAAATGTACGCGGTGCTGCGCTTACGCCAGCAAGTTTTCGTGGTCGAACAGCAATGTGCATATCTGGATCTCGATAACCTCGATCAGCCGGCGACACATATGCTCGGCATGCGAAGCACAGAACTACTGGCCTACCAACGGTGCCTGCCGCCGGGATTGAATTATCCGGAGAGTTCGCTGGGTAGAATCATTGTCTGCCCGGCGATGCGCGGCCAGCAGCTCGGCCGAGAACTGGTGCACCGCGGCATTCAACACAATCTGCTGCAATGGCCACATAACGATATCTGTATAAGCGCACAGGCGCATTTGCAGGGTTTTTACGCTGATTGCGGGTTTACCGTCGAAGGTGACGAATATCTGGAAGACGATATCCCGCATCAAAAAATGCGTTATGTTGTCTCAATAGCGCAGCCGTACTAGGCGTCAAAAAGAAATGTCACAGGGCCGTCATTTACTAGGCTAACCTGCATGTCGGCGCCGAACACGCCGGAAGCCACCCGCGGATGACGGCGGCGTAATTGCATTAATGTATAATCATAAAGCGGCTCGGCGTCGCGCGGCGGCATCGCCAACGAAAATCCTGGTCGCAGCCCCTTGCGGGTATCTGCTGACAAAGTGAACTGAGATACCAATAGTATGGCGCCCTGAACGTCCACCACGCTAGCATTCATGCGCCCTTCGCTATCGGCGAACACACGGTACGCTAGGAGTTTATCCAGCATACGGTCTGCGCCAGCGCGGTCATCATCGCGATCCAGGCCCAGAAACACCAGCAGGCCGTGCCCGATCTCGCCAACAGTCTCTGCATTTACCGTGACGGTAGCGCAACTAACACGCTGCAACAGAGACTTCATACTGCAGCTGCGGCCTTAGATGCGGCCGGCGCGCCGGCGCTCATGCTCCAATAGAAGCTTCTTACGCAGACGGATGCTAGCCGGCGTCACCTCCACCAATTCGTCGTCTTCTATAAATTCTAGTGCCTGTTCCAGCGAATGACGCACCGGAGGAGTCAGCGTCAGCGCCTCATCGGTTCCTGATGCACGCACGTTGGTCAGCTGCTTGCCCTTAATAGGATTAACCGTCAGGTCGTTGCCACGATTGTGCAAGCCGATCACCTGCCCCTCGTAAACCTCAACGTTGGGTTCAACAAACATGCGACCGCGCTCCTGTAAATTAAACAGGGAATAGCCCAGCGCCTTACCTTTGACCATAGACACCAGCACGCCGTTAGCACGGTGAATGATCTCCGTATTCTTAATCGGACCGTAATGATCGAAGACATGGGTCAAAATGCCGGCGCCGGATGTCAGAGTCAAAAACAGCGAACGAAATCCAATCAAGCCGCGGGCCGGAATAATAAATTCTAGCCGAATCCGGCCCTTGCCATCTGGCACCATGTTCTCCAATTCGCCGCGTCGCAGTCCCAGCTCTTCCATCACGGCACCCTGGTGCGACTCTTCGCAGTCGATCACTAACTGCTCATAAGGCTCCTGCATGACACCATCCACTTCTTTGCGAATCACCTCTGGGCGGGACACGCCCAACTCAAAGCCTTCGCGGCGCATGGATTCAATCAATACGGAAAGGTGCAACTCACCGCGCCCAGACACCTTAAACTTGTCGGGGGTTTCACCTGGCTCTACCCGCAAAGCAACATTGTGGATCAGTTCGCGCTCGAGTCGCTCCTTGATATTTCGCGTGGTAACGTACTTGCCTTCTTTGCCCGCGAAAGGCGAGTCATTAACCTGAAACGTCATACTTACCGTAGGCTCGTCCACCGATAGCGGTGGAAGCGCTTCTGGGGCCGCGGGGTCACACAAGGTATCGGAGATATTCAAACCTTCAATACCCGTCACACAAACGATATCTCCCGACTCTGCGGACTCCACATCCACTCGCTCTAGCCCCAAATAACCCATGACCTGCAGTACACGTCCTTTGCGCACCGCACCCTCACTGTTGACCACAACAATCTGGGAGTTAGGCGACAGCGTGCCGCGCGTTATCCGGCCGACACCAATAACACCGACATAACTATTGTAATCCAGTGCACTGATCTGCATTTGCAGTGGGCCATCAGAGTTGACCAGTGGCGCAGGCACTTTGTCGATCACCGTTTGGAACAGAGGCTGCATGTCGATGCCCATCTCTTCGTGATCCAGACCCGCTATTCCTTGAATAGCAGACGTGTAGATGATCGGGAAATCCAGCTGCTCGTCTGTAGCCCCCAATCTGTCGAACAGATCGAAGACTTGATCTACCACCCAGTCGGGGCGGGCACCGGGGCGATCCACTTTATTAACCACCACAATCGGGTTCAGGCCCTGTTCAAATGCCTTAGACGTCACAAAACGGGTCTGCGGCATCGGGCCATCTACAGCATCGACCAGCAGTAACACTGAATCGACCATAGACAACACCCGCTCAACCTCGCCGCCAAAATCGGCGTGACCCGGGGTATCAACTATATTGATGCGGTATCCGTTCCACTCAATGGCCGTATTTTTGGCCAGAATCGTAATACCTCGCTCGCGCTCCTGATCATTAGAGTCCATGACACGTTCGGCCCCCGCAGAGCGACGGTCAAGTGTGCCCGATTGCTGCAACAAGCAGTCTACGAGGGTCGTTTTGCCATGGTCTACGTGAGCAATAATGGCGATATTGCGAAGTTTCTCGATCAAGGGTATACCTCAGGACGGCGGGGTGGCTTAAAAACGCGCGGAGTATAACCCAAAGCAACGCAGCTGCATGCTAGGACTTGTGTGATTTGTATACTAATGTAGTGCTGGCAGATCCCGTTTTGGGGGCAGTATCGCCGGGGCCTTAGCGCAGTCACTCCGCGGTATTGATATTTTATGATCGCGTGTATGTGCGTGCTAATGGGCATTATTAGGGTCGCAATACAGTCTTTTTATCCTGATTTCAGAGAATTACTTGACAACGAATTGCAGAGAGGCCATAAACATTCCCTCTGTTCGGAGGCGATATTGTAAAGGCCTCGCCCCGGCAATCAGATGAAGCGATCGCGCGTTCGCAGCAGCAAAATTTGCACCAAAGTAGAGCGTTAATAGCGCTTTTACAGTGCATATTGCTTTTGCTCTTGCGATTGAAGATATAAACCCTTTAGATTTCAGTGTGTTACCTCGAGCACCTTTGTGGCATGGCTCTTGCTTCTGATGAGACTGCTGACTCTAATTGTATACCCGGCTTCTCTGGCGTTCCAAAAGAACGCTATTAGCCAGGCTGAACTCATTACTACCCTATGGAGAAAACAAGATGTCAAAGCAAACCCTGAAACTCATCGCAGAAAACGAAGTCCGCTGGGTAGACCTGCGCTTCACCGATACCCATGGCAAGGAGCAGCATGTGACGGTTCCTTCCAAGGAAGTGTCTGAGGCCTTTTTTGATGCGGGCAAGATGTTTGACGGCTCGTCCATCGCTGGCTGGAAAGGTATTAATGATTCTGACATGGTGCTGATGCCTGACGACAGCACCTCGGTGCTGGATCCCTTCACCGACGATGCCACCGTAATCTTGCGCTGTAATGTCGCCGAACCTACTACCATGCTGGGCTACGACCGTGACCCACGCTCCGTTGCCAAGCGCGCAGAAGACTATCTGACCTCCACCGGTATCGGCGATACCGCTTTCTTTGGCCCTGAACCAGAATTCTTCGTTTTCGACGACATCAAGTGGCATGTCGACATGAGCGGCTGTAGCGTCAAGATTCACTCAGAAGAAGCTGCCTGGTGCTCTAACCACAATTTTGAAGAAGGCAATACTGGGCACCGTCCAGGCGTTAAAGGGGGCTATTTCCCCGTGCCACCGGTGGACTCCTTACACGATATTCGTGGCGCCATGTGTACCGCCATGGAGCAAATGGGGCTGGATATCGAAGTGCACCACCACGAAGTGGCGACCGCAGGACAGTGTGAAATTGGCGTGCGATTTAGCACGCTGGTGAAAAAGGCCGATGAAGTGCAAGTGCTGAAATATTGCGTGCATAATGTGGCGCACGCCTACGGCAAGACAGCCACCTTCATGCCCAAGCCGATTGTGGGTGATAATGGCTCTGGCATGCATGTGCACCAGTCGATCGGGAAGGATGGTGAAAACATCTTTGCGGGCGACGGCTATGCGGGCTTGTCAGAAACAGCCTTGTTTTACATCGGCGGCATTATCAAGCATGCGCGCGCATTGAATGCGTTCGCGAACGCCTCCACCAACTCCTACAAACGTCTGGTGCCTGGCTTCGAAGCCCCGGTCATGCTGGCCTATTCGGCGCGCAATCGCTCCGCGTCTATCCGCATCCCGTACGAAGCCAACCCTAAGGGCAAGCGTATTGAGATCCGCTTCCCAGATCCAACCGCCAACCCCTATCTGGCATTCGCTGCCATGTTAATGGCAGGTCTGGACGGCATCCAGAATAAAATCCACCCCGGCGACCCCGCCGACAAAGATCTTTACGACCTGCCCGCCGAAGAGGCAAAGGCTATTCCGACTGTTGCTTCCAGCTTTGAAATGGCCTTGGCGGCACTCGATGCAGACCGTGAGTTCCTGACCAAAGGTGGTGTTTTCTCCGACGACATGATCGATGCCTTCATTGAGCTCAAAGAAGGCGAAATCCAGCGCCTCAACATGACGACTCACCCTATTGAGTTCGAAATGTATTACTCCGTATAACGCCTAACAGGTGTGCGGAATAGGCCCGTTTCGGCGGGCTTTTTTGTGCCTCATTATTGTACCCAACATCACAAGCTCTGCAGATGAAACTTCTGCTGCGCTTGAGATTTCTGCTACGGTAGGGACATTCGCAATCCTGCAGGGGTATTCATGCTCAAATTCTTCTTTACCTTCCTGATGCTAATGCCCTTATGTGGCGCTGCCGACACCATTTATCGCACTACGGACGCAAACGGCAATGCCGTATTCACAGATACACCGCCTCCCGATGGCCGCCAGTCAGAACAAGTCGACATCCCGCAGATCAATACCACACCAGCCCCACAGGAGCTGTTTATCCCCACCCCGGACAATACCGCGGCAAAAGACCAGCGGGAGGCTCCGGCTTACTCTGTGTCTATCTCGGCGCCGCCTAACGAAACCACCATACCCATAGGGCCTGGTAACTTCTCCGTTAGCGCCATTGTTAGCACTGAACTTGAAACGAGTGACAGCCTACAGTTGTTCATCAACGACACGCCCCACGGTGAGCCGCAGCGCGCGACCACATGGGAGCTCACCAATGTCTTTCGCGGCCAGCATGATCTTACTGTCGCGGTTATCGACGGTTCCGGCACGATATTAGCCGTCTCGCCAGCCGTGCGCGTCTTTGTCCTTCGGCCCTCTATAATCACTAGAAATCGGAATAAAAACAAGAATAGGAAATGAAAGGGCTAGACAGCGCCTGATCACTAGCGCACCATTATGGTGCGCAACGTCTCCGGACGGCTTTCCTGATACCTGCCCGAATAGTACTCAAATGGCAGACCACACAGCCGATATGAACGCCTACGTTCGTTGCCTGCACAATATTCTGACATTTACGTTATTTTCACCCACTGCTGCAGCAGTTTGGCTTAATTTTTGCTAGTACCGTGGAAGGAAAGATCGTTGTGTAAAGGCCCCCACGTCAGCATTGGGCGGTTGAACTGGCAAGACCCGACCCAACTATGAGGCAAAGATGAAACAAACTCGGGGGATACTGGACAGCATCAGTACGAGTATCGTGGCGCTGGATGCGAATCTACGAGTCGTCGCACTCAATGCCGCCGGCCAGACCCTGCTGCAGACATCGGAAGCGCGCTGTATTGGGCAACACGCTGGGACGTTAGTATTGCACTGTGCAGAATGGCTCGAAAGTCTAACGCATGCCCTAGTCAACAGTGCCCCACACGCTAGCCGCGGTGTTTCACTAGTATTAGTGTCCGGACAGGAAGTGCAAGTCGACATCATCATTACGCCCGTTCTCGATGGTGAAGGCCCATTCCAATTGGTGGTTGAGCTGGCGGTCGTTGACCGTTTACTGAAAATCAATAGGGATGAGACCGCACAACATGCCCAAGAAACCAGCCGAGCCATCATCCGTGGTTTGGCGCATGAAATTAAGAACCCACTAGGCGGCGTGCGCGGAGCCGCCCAATTACTGGCCAAGGAATTACCCGACGCGGAGCTGGCCGAATACACAGACGTCATTATTCGTGAGGCTGACCGCTTGCGTGATCTCGTCGATCGTTTGCTAGGGCCCAATCGACAACTGGATCCTCAGCCACTCAACATCCACGAAATTATGGAACATGTGCGCAACCTGATCACCGCCGAGTCTGGCAATCAGGTCACCATCAAACGCGACTATGACCCTAGCCTGCCCGAGTTTGCCTGCGATAGAGCACAGCTGATTCAGGCGGTGCTCAATATCATGCGCAATGCGCTGCAGGCGGCCGCGCCGCATCCCGATCAGTGCGAGATCATGTTGCGCAGTCGCTCCCAGCGGCAATTTACGGTAGGCGCCAAGCTGCATCGGCTAGTTTGCCGTATAGACATTATTGATAACGGCCCGGGAATACCCGCAGAACTGCTACCTGCGGTGTTCGCACCCATGGTGACTGGCCGTGCCGATGGCACCGGTCTGGGTTTGTCTATTGCTCAGTCCATCATTTGTCTTCACGGGGGCGCGCTTGAATGTGATAGCCGCCCCGGGGAAACCCGATTTACCTTCTACTTACCCATGGATACACGCGATGCATAACCCAACAGAAGTCTGGATTGCAGACGACGATAGTTCGATACGCTGGGTTCTAGAGCGCGCCCTTAACAACGCAGGCATTGCAAACCGATGTTTTGAAAATGCGGATGCACTGCTGAGGGAAATCGCCTCGGAACAACCTGCTGTCATTATCAGCGACATCCGCATGCCTGGCACAGATGGACTTGCGCTGCTGTCACTCCTCGGCGAACGCTACCCCGACCTACCGGTGATCATCACCACGGCTCACTCGGACCTCGATAGCGCGGTCGCCTCCTACCAGAAGGGCGCGTTTGAATACCTTCCCAAACCTTTCGACCTCGACGAGGTGGTTGCGGTGACCGAGCGAGCGCTCGCCCACGCTCGCGAAAAACGCGGCAACACCCCCACACCGGAAGAGCTGCCGTTTACTGAGATTATTGGCGAAGCACCTGCCATGCAGGAGGTCTTTCGGGCCATTGGACGATTGGCGCATAGCAATATCACCGTTCTCATCAATGGCGAATCCGGCACAGGCAAAGAACTGGTCGCCCGCGCATTGCATCGTCACAGCCCTCGCACCAAGTCACCTTTCATCGCTTTAAACATGGCCGCTATTCCCAAAGACCTGATGGAATCGGAATTATTTGGGCATGAAAAGGGGGCCTTCACCGGCGCGAATAACAAGCGTGAGGGGCGGTTTGAGCAGGCCGATGGAGGCACTTTGTTCCTCGATGAGATTGGAGATATGCCGGCCGAAACCCAAACCCGACTGTTGCGGGTGCTGGCTGAAGGCGAATTCTATCGGGTAGGGGGGCACCTATCCGTTAAGGTCGATGTGCGCATTATCGCGGCCACCCATCAAGATCTGGAGAGTCTGGTACAGCAAGGCACTTTTAGAGAAGACCTGTTTCATCGTCTAAACGTAATTCGCGTTCATATCCCTAAGCTGGCCGAGCGGCGAGAGGATATTCCGCGACTGATGCAATATTTTTTCCAACAAGCGGCGAAAGAGTTGGGGGGGGAAACAAAGATACTGCTGCCAGAGGCAGAAACCTTTTTGTGCAGCCTCAACTGGCCAGGTAACGTACGACAGCTCGAAAACTGCTGCCGCTGGGTCACCGTAATGGCCTCCGGCCGAGAAGTACACAGGAGCGATTTACCGCCGGAACTTGGCACCCGCGCACCAGAGCCAAAGACCAACGAGCATCCGGAGTGGCCCGAGGCGCTATTTCACTGGGCCCGCAATGAGCTGGTACAAGGCAAGCAGCAAATCCTGCAGGACGCAGTGCCGGCGTTTGAAAAGGTGATGATACAAGTCGCGCTTGAGCACTCGAACGGACGAAAACGGGACGCAGCGGAGCTGCTAGGGTGGGGACGCAATACGCTGACCCGAAAAATGAAAGAGTTGGAACTCTAGACCCTGCCGCGCACAAGGCCGACCACACTATGCTAAAAATCGTTCTATTTGAGCCGGAAATTCCTCCCAACACAGGCAATATTATTCGACTGTGCGCCAATACAGGCTGCTC